>NZ_JBNCOB010000091.1:0-203 GCF_049847285.1 Micromonospora sp. DT62 | reverse complement strand
ATTGGCACTGGCTTATCAAGCACCCTGTTGAGTTCTCAAAGAACAACCACACACCGCCCAGAAACCCCACACCGTGGGGCACCCGACCCGGGGCATTTCGTTCACCGCACCCGCCGCTTCCCGCGGCGGGCACTTTTACTACGTTACCCGGTGGTTTCCGCCGTGTCAAACCGCTTCGTAGCGATCCGCACCACTTCAACCCA
>NZ_JBNCOB010000090.1:0-203 GCF_049847285.1 Micromonospora sp. DT62 | reverse complement strand
ACGATGGCCTCGGTGGACCTGTCGGCCGAGGCGGTGGCCGAGCGGCTGCCGGCGTTCCCGGGTGTCGGGGTGGCGGCCGTGAACGGCCCGTCCACCGTCGTGGTGTCGGGTCCGCCGCAGCCGGTTGCCGACCTGGTCGAGTCGTGCCAGGCCGACGGGGTGCGCGCCCGGTTGATCCCGGTGGACTACGCGTCGCACTCCGT
>NZ_JBNCOB010000089.1:0-205 GCF_049847285.1 Micromonospora sp. DT62 | reverse complement strand
CCGCCCTGACCGCTGCCGGGCTCGCCTTCACCGGCGGCGCCATCGCCGGCCCCGTCACCACCGCCCTCGCCGCCCCCACCACACCCGTGCCGGCCTCGGTCACCCAGGACCGCAAGGGTGGCGAGCGCGAGCTGGGCGTGCGCTACGAGGCACAGCCCAACTTCTACTACTGCGGCCCCGCCGCCGCCCGCAACGCCCTCAGCGT
>NZ_JBNCOB010000088.1:0-206 GCF_049847285.1 Micromonospora sp. DT62 | reverse complement strand
TTCGACTCCTGCAACGCCGTCGCGATCGACACCACCGCGGCGCGCTCGTCCATGCCGGCCTTCTTCGTCGCCGCGATAATCGCCTTCACGTTCGCCACCTGCTCAGCCGACAGGTCGACGTGCGACTGCGCACCCTGCACACCGTGCGGGATCAGCTTGCCCTTGTCCACGGCCGGCTTGTCGGCCTGCACCGCCACCGCCACCGG
>NZ_JBNCOB010000087.1:0-218 GCF_049847285.1 Micromonospora sp. DT62 | reverse complement strand
GCGAGGTTGATGCCGCCCTCCTCGGCCGCCTCCGACACACCACTCAACGCCACCCGACGGCTGAACCCCCGCACACCACCCTTCGTAACCTCCTTCGCCGCCCGCTCACCGGCCTCCTTGAGCCCCTGCTTGAGCGACTTACGCGCCAACTGCGCCAGCAGCCGCTTGAAGATCTGCTGCACGACCAACCTGGTGGCCGCGATCGCCGCCCCCGCCGC
>NZ_JBNCOB010000086.1:0-219 GCF_049847285.1 Micromonospora sp. DT62 | reverse complement strand
CTCCCGCATGATCGTCGGCTGGCAGGTGTCCACGTCGCTCTACACGGATCTGGCGCTCGACGCGCTGAAAATGGCGACCTGGCGCCGCGAACATCAAGGCGCTGACCTGCGCAAACTGGTCCATCACTCGGACAGGGGAGTCCAGTATCGAGCGATTCGCTACAGCCAGCGCCTCGCCGAGGCAGGCGCCGTCGCCTCGGTCGGCTCCAAGGGCGACTC
>NZ_JBNCOB010000085.1:0-221 GCF_049847285.1 Micromonospora sp. DT62 | reverse complement strand
CCGGGACGCGGCGGGCAGGTACTTCGCGTCGTTCGTGGTGCAGACCGCCGAGGACGAGATGCTGCCGCCGGTCGACGCCGAAGTGGGCATCGACCTGGGCCTGACGCACTTCGCGGTCCTCTCAGATGGCACGAAGGTGACCAGCCCGAAGTTTTTGCGCCGGGCGGCCCGCAAGCTACGCCGGTTGCAGCAGGATCTCTCCCGCAAGCAGCGGGGCAGCG
>NZ_JBNCOB010000084.1:0-233 GCF_049847285.1 Micromonospora sp. DT62 | reverse complement strand
CACACGCATAGTAATAACTATCCCTAGTTCATTACACATAAGCATTGATTGAATCATGATCCTTCCTAACCCTTAATTTCCCAATTATAAGGTTAAGAATTTAATCATACCATGGGTGATCAAATCATGGAAGCATTAAGCATAAATTCAATCAATTAATCAAAGAAAACAGTAATTGAATCAAAATCAAAGGTAGAAATACATCAAGAGTTAAGATCCATCAAATCCCTAAT
>NZ_JBNCOB010000083.1:0-237 GCF_049847285.1 Micromonospora sp. DT62 | reverse complement strand
GCACCCTGCACACCGTGCGGGATCAGCTTGCCCTTGTCCACGGCCGGCTTGTCGGCCTGCACCGCCACCGCCACCGGCGTCGACTCCACCGACGGAGCCGCCTGCGCGGTCGCAGGACCGGCGAACACGCCACCAGCAAACGCCAGACCAGCAACACCAAGAACGCTCTTACGCATGATCGTGTTCATCAGAAACGCTCCATTCGGGGGTCGGCACCCACACCGAGGGGGATCGGCT
>NZ_JBNCOB010000082.1:0-251 GCF_049847285.1 Micromonospora sp. DT62 | reverse complement strand
GAACGCTCTTACGCATGATCGTGTTCATCAGAAACGCTCCATTCGGGGGTCGGCACCCACACCGAGGGGGATCGGCTTCACGCGGGTACAAGCACCGTCCGGCGCCCATACGAACTCACGGGAGGATCTCCAGCGAAACCTGGAGAGCATCTCCGACGAATCAGCCGGAGGAAAGACCAGAGGAAAGATCAGATCGGCCGTGCCGGCCGGATGTCCGACCCGTGCGGGGCCGGAAGGGGGCCGGGCTGTCT
>NZ_JBNCOB010000081.1:0-258 GCF_049847285.1 Micromonospora sp. DT62 | reverse complement strand
CGCGGACGTGGTGGTCGTGGTGTTGGGGGTCGATGTGGGTGAGGTCGTGGCGGGTGCGGTGATGCGTGGGCCCGGGGTGGACGATCTGGACGGGGACGCCGTCGTGTTCGGCGAAGGTGGTGCGGAGGACTTCGTGCCGGCCGATGATCTCGTTGATGGCGGTGTCGAGGTGGTCGAGGTCGAGTTCGCCGTCGATGTGCCAGGCGGTCTGGGTGTTGTAGGCGGTGGATTTCGGGTCGAGGGTGTGCAGGAACCACA
>NZ_JBNCOB010000080.1:0-263 GCF_049847285.1 Micromonospora sp. DT62 | reverse complement strand
GTCTCCGATACCGAGCGTGAGTTCCGTGGGATTCGTCAACTCCGGAACCGGAAGAGCATCAACCCGGAAGGACACCCAGAACCGGAAGCGGAAGCGGAAGCGGAAGCGGAAGCGGAAGCGGAAGCGGAAGCGGAAGCGGAAGCGGAAGCGGAAGCGCTCAGCCGGAAGGGACCAGGAAGGAAGACACGAGCCGGCCGAGCCGGTGGACCAGGTCCTTGGTCCGCGCGCCGCGCGCCGCGCGCACTGAGCCGGCCGAGCCGGCC
>NZ_JBNCOB010000079.1:0-269 GCF_049847285.1 Micromonospora sp. DT62 | reverse complement strand
CCGTCGACCTGCTTGAGGCCCTTGAGGAACGCCGTGGTGGAGTACTCGGGGTCGGTGATCTGCTCGATGGTGCCCCACCCGCTGGAGGGGCGCTGCTGGAACAGGCCCTGCGAGTCGTGGTCGTTGCGGTCACCGAGGTGTCCCAGGTTCTCCAGCTTCGACTCCTGCAGGGCGGTGGCGATCGACACGACGGCGGCGCGCTCGTCCATGCCGGCCTTCTTCGTCGCGGCGATGATCGCCTTGACGTTGGCGACCTGCTCGTCGGACAG
>NZ_JBNCOB010000078.1:0-282 GCF_049847285.1 Micromonospora sp. DT62 | reverse complement strand
GTGTCGGTCGAGATCTCCTTCGAGACCTGTCTCCAGTTCCGTGGACCGCTCTCGGTCTCCGTGGACCGCTCTCGGTCCTCCGTGGACCACTCTCGGTCTCCGTGGACCACTCTCGGTCTCCGTGGACCACTCTCGGTCTCCGGTTCGTGGAACGGGCTTAGTTCTGGCTGTACCTGGGGGACGATCGCGCGGTACCGCCACGGCGGCACGCGGTACCGGTCGGGCGGTACCGCCACGGCAGCACGCGGTACCGGTCGGGCGGTACCGCCACGGCAGCACGCG
>NZ_JBNCOB010000077.1:0-290 GCF_049847285.1 Micromonospora sp. DT62 | reverse complement strand
CTGATCCCGCACGGTGTGCAGGGTGCGCAGTCGCACGTCGACCTGTCGGCTGAGCAGGTGGCGAACGTGAAGGCGATCATCGCGGCGACGAAGAAGGCCGGCATGGACGAGCGCGCCGCCGTCGTGTCGATCGCGACGGCGTTGCAGGAGTCGAAGTTGGAGAACCTGGGTCATCTGGGTGACCGCAACGACCATGACTCGCAGGGTCTGTTCCAGCAGCGTCCGTCCAGTGGGTGGGGCACGGTCGAGCAGATCACCGACCCGGAGTACTCGACGACGGCGTTCCTGAA
>NZ_JBNCOB010000076.1:0-316 GCF_049847285.1 Micromonospora sp. DT62 | reverse complement strand
CGTCCTGAGTTCCAGACACAGCATTCCCCCAGGCTTCTATCAACTCCAACTCGAATCCATTACCTGAGAATCAACAGAAGTGCATTCAATTAAGCTCAAGAATCAATCAAAAATGTATGTCTTTCCAAATTTCTAGATTTTATTAAAAACATGCTTGAGAACTTACAAAACTCTTAAAACTTGGGGTAAAATCATCATAAATCCAATATGAAATTCACTACTTTTAGATTCTAAACACACATTAACTACAAGAAGAAACCTTAGTGAAAAATAGGAATAAATAGAGAACAAGTAAAAAAAAGTTATTTTAACAACC
>NZ_JBNCOB010000075.1:0-335 GCF_049847285.1 Micromonospora sp. DT62 | reverse complement strand
GTCGGACCGGCCGTCACCTCGGCCCGCAGTCGGTCGGCCATCGCGGCCACGGTCTGCGCCTCGAACACGATCGCGGCCGAGACCGGCACGCCGAGGGTTTCGCGTAGCCGGGCGGCGATCATGGTGGCCTGCATGGAGTGCCCGCCGAAGGCGAAGAAGTTGTCGTCGCGGCCCGGCGTCCGGCCGAGCACGTCGGCCCACACCTGCGCCACCCGCCGCTCCAGGTGGTCGCGGGGCGGCTCGCCGCGCGCGGACAGGTCCGGTGCGGGGAGTGCGTTGCGGTCGATCTTGCCGTTGCGGGTGAGGGGGAAGTGGGGCAGGGCGATGATGGCGTG
>NZ_JBNCOB010000074.1:0-397 GCF_049847285.1 Micromonospora sp. DT62 | reverse complement strand
CTTTCCTCTGGTCTTTCCTCCGGCTGATTCGTCGGAGATGCTCTCCAGGTTTCGCTGGAGATCCTCCCGTGAGTTCGCATGAGCGCCGGACGGTGCTTGCACCCGCGTGAAGCCGATCCCCCTCGGTGCGGGTGCCGACCCCCGAATGGAGCGTTTCTGATGAACACGATCATGCGTAAGAGCGTTCTTGGTGTTGCTGGTCTCGCGTTTGCCGGTGGCGTGTTCGCCGGTCCCGCGACCGCGCAGGCGGCCCCGTCGGTGGAGTCGACTCCGGTGGCAGTTGCCGTGCAGGCCGACAAGCCGTCGGTCGACAAGGCCAAGCTGATCCCGCACGGTGTGCAGGGCGCCCAGTCGCACGTCGACCTGTCCGACGAGCAGGTCGCCAACGTCAAGGCGA
>NZ_JBNCOB010000073.1:0-402 GCF_049847285.1 Micromonospora sp. DT62 | reverse complement strand
CCGTCCGCTACGAAGCCACCGTGCACATCGCCGCGATCAACGAGTGGCTGTAACCGACTTCGACACAGGCCCTAGGCCCCGGCTGCTGCCCTGGGCTTCGGCTTGGCCCCGGCCTGCTTTGCTACGGATGCTGGGTGAAGGTGAAAGACGACGAAAGGGCCGGCCCCTCGTGGGGGCCGGCCCTTGTCGTTGTCGTGTCGCTGTGTGGTGCTTGTCGTTGGTGTGGGTCAGGCGGTGTAGCCGCGGGTGGCGATCCAGTCGGCGAGGTTGTCGACGCTCATGCGGTAGGAGGCCTGGTTGGGGTTGGCGGAGTCGGCGATGGTGGCGGTGTTGCCGTTGTCGCGGTAGCCGACGACGCTGATGTAGTGCCCGCCTTCGAAGGAGTGGGTGGTGCCGTCGGTG
>NZ_JBNCOB010000072.1:0-411 GCF_049847285.1 Micromonospora sp. DT62 | reverse complement strand
CTCGACCACCAGAATGCCCAGCTCGATCCACACCTCGAGCTTCGCGCCCTCGATGTCGCAGCCGCACTCCTCCACCAACCGACCCAACTCCGTGCTGACAGCCAGCAACACCGGCAACGGCGCCTCGTCACCCTCCGCCACCCGACGCCAGGCGGTGTCGAAAGCCGCCGCGACCGCCCCCACACCGCCGTACCCGCCACGCACCTCACCAGCGGCGGCAACGGCGTCGGCACGCGGCCCGGCCAGGGCGGCGGCCACCCCGTACCACTGGTCCGCCAACTCCCAGACCGCCCGCTCGTTGCCCTCCGGCCACTCCACACCGATCACCCAGTCGAGGGCCTCATAGACCCAACCGGGCAACTGCCACGGCGAGAAGTCCAGCGGGTGCGGGATGGGGCTCGGCAACACACT
>NZ_JBNCOB010000071.1:0-451 GCF_049847285.1 Micromonospora sp. DT62 | reverse complement strand
GTGCCCGGCTCCGGGCGGTCAGGCTTGATCCCTACGCCGGGCACGGCGGGCCACACCCCGTCGGTGGCTACTCTCGCGTCCGCCCGCTGGGCCCCAACCGGAGATCTTGGCAAGAAACGGCCCCTCCAGGGGCCATTTCGTACCAAGATCTCTCCACCGCTGCCCGATGCCCCGAAACCCGGTGAGCCGGTGAGCCGGTGAGCCCCCAGGAACCTGGGTGAGCAGGGTAAGCCGGTGATTCGTGGACCCGGGTGTGACCGGGTGTCCGGTTTCGTGGTGGCTGTCCGGGGCGGCTTGAGCCGGTGAGTCGTCAGCGGGTGACGTGACGTGCCGAATGGGCGGTTCGGGGGTGTGACCGGGGGCATCGTGGGGGTGGAATCGTGGCCGGGGCGGGGTCGTTACACCCTGCGTACGACCGAGCAAGGCCACCCCGCCAGGGCACGCCGCCCGA
>NZ_JBNCOB010000070.1:0-518 GCF_049847285.1 Micromonospora sp. DT62 | reverse complement strand
CCGACCCCGATCGCCGCATAGCATCAGACCGGATCCCGCGATGGCCGTCTCTTACACCACCAGCGCGGACGTGACCTGTAGTTGCCGGCAGCGACGGTCGAGATGTACCCGGCGTCGGCCACCACTCGCAGCGTCAGGCTCGCGCCGATAAAGGTCATCGCCCGCCACCGAGCGCGATGCGGCCCGACCACCGCGACAAGAATCGTCAACTGCACCAGGTCGAGCATCGGATAGAGCTGCCCGTAGGTACGCAGCGGGTCGGTGAGATCGGCGACGGCGACGCCGCGTAGCACCAGCACCCAACCGAGCGGGATGAGAGCCAGCCCGACGATAAGTCCGTCGAGAACGGCCCGCGCCCGTCCCACGGCGGTGCGCGGTGCGGCGGTCGAGTAGAGCAGGGCAGCTGAGCCGGAGAGGATACCGGCGACGAAGATAGCCCCTACTAGGGCCTGTGTCGAAGTCGGTTACAGCCACTCGTTGATCGCGGCGATGTGCACGGTGGCTTCGTAGCGGACGGC
>NZ_JBNCOB010000069.1:0-529 GCF_049847285.1 Micromonospora sp. DT62 | reverse complement strand
AGGGTGTTCGCGGCGCTCTTACGCTGCCGGACGACGCCCCAGAGTTGGTCGTCGCCGACGCTGTAGCAGCCGTGGAACTGCCGGACTCCGTGCAGCTTGTGGTAGTTCGCGGGCAGTCGGTGTGGGTGCCCGGTCGGCGCCCATTGCGTGCCGGCCTGGGGGCGGATCACCAGGGGCCCGAACTCGTCGAACGCGAACATCCGCTGTGGGAAGTGGCTGCTGACGTACTCGATCCGGGCGAGTTTGGTGTCCCGGTCGGGGTCGGTGGACTCCTTCCACGTCTTGGTCCGTTGGAAGGTGATCCGGTGCCGGCGCAGGATCTGCCGTAGCCGTTCCCGTCCCACCCGGACTCGTCGGCTGGAGTGAAGGCGCAGGTGGTCGGCGAGCTTGCGGATGCTCCAGCGGGTGAACGGCCGCCCCAACTTTTCGGGGCGGGTGTTGGCCGTCTCGAGGATGAACTGTTCTTCGTCAGGACTGATCTGGCGGGGACGGCCACCCGCCCACTGAGGGTCCAGGCTGGCCATCCCCA
>NZ_JBNCOB010000068.1:0-604 GCF_049847285.1 Micromonospora sp. DT62 | reverse complement strand
CCTTCGACAAACTCGTCGAACACACCCGACCCACCCGCGACCGCCACACCCCACCCCTCATCCAAACCGTCTTCACCACCATGGAAGGCACCGATCCGGCGCCGCTGCACACCGCCACGATGCGGCCGCTGCCGATCGACGAGGGGGTCGCGAAGTTCGACCTGACCGTCCAGGTGCAGGTGGAGCCGGACGCCGTCCGGGTGCTCTTCGACTACGCCTGCGACCTGTACGAGCCCGCGACGATGGCCGAGCTGGCCGACAGCTACCGGGCCCTGGTCGCCGCCGTACTGGCCGAGCCGGACCGGCCGCTGTCCACCGTGGTCGCGGTCACGGCCGCCCAGCGGGAGCGGCTCGCCGGCGCGTTGATCGCCAGCCCGGTTCCGGTCCCGCCCGGTGATCTGGGATGCGTACCCCGGCTGGTAACGGAGACGGCCCGACGCCAGCCTGACGCAGTCGCCGTCGTCGACGGGACGGGCGCAATCACCTACCGCGAACTCGACGAATGGTCCAACCACCTCGCCCACCAACTCCTGCACCACGGCGCCCGACCCGACCACCCCGTCGCCGTCAGCCTCCCACCCGGCACACCCGCCATCACCGCCAT
>NZ_JBNCOB010000067.1:0-685 GCF_049847285.1 Micromonospora sp. DT62 | reverse complement strand
CACCGCACACGTGCTCTGCCTCACCTGGCACCACATCGTCCTCGACGGCTGGTCCGTCGGCCTCTTCCACACCGAACTCGACCACCTCTACACCGATCTCACCCACCACCGCCCGCTTTCACTGCCACCCCTCACCACCCAGTACGCCGACATCGCCCAACGCCAACGCCACCACTGGCAGAGCACCGACGCCCAACAACACCTCCACGAACTCGCCGCACGACTGCGCGACGCCCCACCCGTCTGCCACCCACCCACCGACCGACCCCGCCCCGACACCGAACCCGGCCCCACCGCCGTCCACCACAGCCAACTGGCCCCCGGCACCCTCACCACCCTGACCACCCTCGCCACCCAGACCGGCTCCACCCCCTTCGGCATCCTCCTCACCGCCTTCCAACTCCTCATCCACCGCTACACCCACCAAAACCCCATCGTCATCGGCACCCCCCTCACCGGCCGCACCGACCCCGACGCCGAAAAACTCATCGGCTTCTTCGTCAACACCCTCCCCCTCGCCGTCGACATCAACCCCCACCACACCTTCCGCCAACTCCTGCACCACTCCCGCACCGTCCTCATGCACGCCGTCACCCACCAGGACATCCCCTTCGACAAACTCGTCGAACACACCCGACCCACCCGCGACCGCCACACCCCACCCCTCATCCAAACCGTCTTCACC
>NZ_JBNCOB010000066.1:232-728 GCF_049847285.1 Micromonospora sp. DT62 | reverse complement strand
GTGATCTTCTGCGACAGGTCGCCCTTCGCCACCGCCGTGGTGACCGAGGCGATGTTGCGCACCTGCGACGTCAGGTTCGACGCCATCGAGTTCACGTTGTCCGTCAGGTCCCGCCACGTACCCGAGACGCCCTTGACCTGGGCCTGACCGCCCAGCTTGCCCTCCGTACCCACCTCGCGGGCCACCCGCGTCACCTCGTCGGCGAACGACGACAGCTGGTCCACCATCGTGTTCACCGTCGACTTCAGCTCCAGGATCTCGCCCCGGGCGTCCACGGTGATCTTCTGCGACAGGTCCCCCTTCGCCACGGCGGTGGAGACCTGGGCGATGTTGCGCACCTGGGCGGTGAGGTTCGAGGCCATCGAGTTGACGTTGTCCGTCAGGTCCCGCCACGTGCCGGCGACGCCCCGCACCTGTGCCTGACCGCCCAGCTTGCCCTCCGTACCCACCTCGCGGGCCACCCGCGTCACCTCGTCGGCGAACGACGACAGCTGGT
>NZ_JBNCOB010000066.1:0-135 GCF_049847285.1 Micromonospora sp. DT62 | reverse complement strand
GTCCACCATCGTGTTCACCGTCGACTTCAGCTCCAGGATCTCGCCCCGGGCGTCCACGGTGATCTTCTGCGACAGGTCGCCCTTCGCCACCGCCGTGGTGACCGAGGCGATGTTGCGCACCTGCGACGTCAGGTT
>NZ_JBNCOB010000065.1:0-769 GCF_049847285.1 Micromonospora sp. DT62 | reverse complement strand
TGAGCCCTTTTCATCGTGATGGGCCTGGTCACGGTGGGTGCGGGGAAGGGTCTGTCGACATAGGAGGAGGCTCCCGGTAAGACAGCAGTCGACCAAGATCCGATGCCCCAACCGGGAGCCTCGCTGTGCTGTCTTACCCGTCCGCGGTCGCGCTGTCCAGCCGCACCCTGAACCACCTGGCCGACCTCATCCGCGCCGAACGCACCCGCCGCCGCGGCCGGTGGCGGCGCCTCGACGCCGGCCGGCAAGCCCTACTCGCCCTGGCCCATCTCCGTAACGGGGACCCCATCGCCCGTCTGGCCTGCGGCTTCGCGGTCAGCGTCACGACCGCCTGGCGGTACGTCCGAGAAGCCATCGACCTGCTCGCCACGCACGCCGAGGACCTGAACGCGGCCATACGGCGCATTGCCCGGCTCGCGTACGCCATCCTCGACGGCACCCTGATTCCGATCGACCGGGTCGCGGACCAGAGGCCGTACTACTCCGGAAAGCACCAGCGCCACGGAGTCAACGTGCAGGTCATCGCGGACTGCAAGGGACGCCTCATCTGGGCCTCACCCGCCCTGCCCGGCGCCGTGCACGACCTGACCGCCGCCCGCACCCACGGCCTGATCGACGCTCTGAGCAGCGCCAACGTGATGACCTTCGCCGACAAGGCGTACCAGGGCGCCGGCGGCAGCATCCACACGCCCTTCAAGCGCCGCCGTCACCGGCCCCGACTGTCCCGCCGGCAGAAGACCGTCAACCGACACCACGCCAAGATCCGCGC
>NZ_JBNCOB010000064.1:0-848 GCF_049847285.1 Micromonospora sp. DT62 | reverse complement strand
TCCGCCACCACCATCCTCATCACCGAAGACCCCCACGACACCGACACACCCCCCGGCGTCGTCACCCTCGCCCCGCAGGCCATGGCCACGTCGGAGCCGCCCCCGCTCGACATCCACCCGGAGCAGGTGGCGTACGTCATCCACACCTCCGGGTCCACCGGCACGCCCAAGGGCGTCATGGTCCCCCACCGGGCGCTGACCAACCTGGTCCACTGGCACCTGGACGCGCACCCCACCGGTCCCGGCCAACGCCACGGCCAGGTGGCCAGCCTCGGCTTCGACGCCGCGATCTGGGAGATCTGGCCCGCGCTGGTCAGCGGCGCCACCCTGCACATTGCCGACCCGGCCGACCGCCTCGATCCCACCGCGCTGCACGACTGGCTGGTCCGGGAGGACGTCACGAGGACGTTCCTGCCGACCCCGATCGCGGAGGCCGTCCTCCGGTTGCCCACTCCGTCCACCAGCCGCCTGCGGACGATCTTCACTGGCGGGGACGCCCTCACCACCCGGCCGTCCGCGCAGGTGCCGTACACCCTGTTCAACATCTACGGGCCGACCGAGACCACCGTCGCCGTCACCGTCGGGCCCGTCCACCCCGACGGGGTCCACCGGCCCGACCTCGGTGTCCCGATCGCCGGCGCCCGCCTCTACCTGCTGGACGCCGACCTCCAGTTGGTCCCGCCCGGGGCGCCCGGCGAGGTCTGCGTCGCCGGCGACGTGGTCAGCCGCGGCTACCTGAACAAGCCCGGGCAGACGGCGGAGCGGTTCCTGCCCGACCCGTACGGACCACCCGGCAGCCGCCTCTACCGCACCGGCGACCTCTGCCGCCTCCGCACCGACGGCACCCT
>NZ_JBNCOB010000063.1:0-905 GCF_049847285.1 Micromonospora sp. DT62 | reverse complement strand
TAGGGCCTGTGTCGAAGTCGGTTACAGCCACTCGTTGATCGCGGCGATGTGCACGGTGGCTTCGTAGCGGACGGCGAGTTTGTCGAAGCGGGTGGCGACGGCCCGGTTGCCCTTGAGGCGGTTGATGCCGCACTCCACGGCGTGACGCTGTTTGTACCGCTCGGGATCGAAGGCCGGTGGCCGACCGCCCTTGGACCCCTTCTTGCGTCGGTTGGCGTCTTGGTCGGCTTTCGAGGGGATGGTCGCGGTGATGCCGCGTCGGCGCAGGTAGCGGCGGTTGGCCTTCGACGTGTACGCCTTGTCGGCCAGGACCCGGTCCGGGCGGGTCCGGGGCCGGCCGGCGCCCAGACGGGGCACTCGGATCCCGTCGAGCACCGCCATGAACTGCGGGCTGTCCCCACGCTGCCCGGCGGTCAACACGATCGACAACGGCTTCTGTCCCTGCTCGCAGGCCAGGTGCAGCTTCGTGGTCAGCCCACCCCGCGACCGGCCAAGCGCGTGATCGGTCGGCTCGACCGTGACCCCGCCCGGCGGCTCGGCCTGCAGATCCCCCTTTTACGCGCCCCAGCGGCGTGCTGGTGCACTCGGGCGACCGTGGAGTCCACCGACACGTCCCAGACCACGCGCCCGGCCGCGTCAGCCAGGGCCTGCAACACCGTCAGGATCTTCGCCCAGGTCCCATCACGCTGCCAACGCCGGAACAGCCCGTACACGGCAGCCCAGGATCCGTAGCACTCCGGAACATCCCGCCACGGGGCACCAACCCGTGTCCGCCACCTGATCCCATCAATGAGCTGCCGTTTCGTCCATGTCGACGGCCGACCCGGCCTACGCCCCACAGGCAGCAACGGCTCCAGCGCCACCCACTCTGCGTCGGTCAGGTCGTGCCGCCTCGCCACCGCTAG
>NZ_JBNCOB010000062.1:0-916 GCF_049847285.1 Micromonospora sp. DT62 | reverse complement strand
TGTCCCGCACCGGGTTTGATGGAGACATCGAAACCTGGGAGGAACACCAGCGATGCCTGCACCGAAGAAGTACTCCGATGAGCTGCGTGAGCGTGCGACCCGGTTGGTCCTTGAGGCCCGTCGGGATCCAGCCAGCGCGGTCGGCGCGATCCGGCGGATCGCCGATCAGTTCGGAGTCCACCCAGAGGCGTTGCGCACGTGGGTGAAGCAGGCCGAGACCGACGCCGGGCAGCGGCCGGGCACCACCAGCAGCGATGCGGAACGCCTCGCCGCGTTGGAACGGGAGAATCGTGAGCTGCGGCGGGCCAACCAAATCCTGAAGTCCGCGGCGAGTTTCTTCGCGGCGGAGCTGGACCGTCCGTCGCGATGAAGGTCGACTTCGTCGACTCCCAGAAGGCCGAACACGGTGTCCAGCCGGTCCTGCGGGCGCTCGAAGACACGCCGGCACAGATCGCACCGTCGACCTACTACGCCGCCAAGACACGTCCCGGCAGCGCCCGCTCACGGCGCGATGAGGCGCTGACCGGGGTGATCGAGCGCATCCACGCGGCCAACTACGGCGTCTACGGCGCCCGCAAGATCTGGCACGAGTTGCACCGCCAAGGCGCGCCGGTGGCCCGGTGCACCGTCGAGCGGCTGATGCGCCAGGCCGGGCTACGCGGGCTGCTGCGCGACAAATCGCCGCGCACGACCCGACCCGCAGCCGAGACCGACCGACCCGCTGACCTGGTCCAACGAGACTTCACCGCAGCCGGCCCGAACCAGCTCTGGGTCGCCGACCTCACCTACGTGCGCACCAGCGTGGGCTGGGTGTACGCCGCGTTCGTCCTCGACGTGTACTCCCGCATGATCGTCGGCTGGCAGGTGTCCACGTCGCTCTACACGGATCTGGCGCTCGACGCGCTGAAAATGGCGA
>NZ_JBNCOB010000061.1:0-918 GCF_049847285.1 Micromonospora sp. DT62 | reverse complement strand
AACCCGGAAGCTAAGCCCTCCAGCGCCGATGGTACTGCACTCGTGAGGGTGTGGGAGAGTAGGACACCGCCGGACAACTTTTCCAGTCGAGGGCCGCCCCATCCGGGTCGGCCCTCGACTGCGTAGCGTCGTTGGTGACGCAATGAGGAAGGATGTACCTGTGAGTTCAGGATCGCAGGGCGAAGATCGTCCCCGTCGCTCCGAAGACCGTTCGGGTGGGCGCGAGGGAGCGCCGCGCCGCGACGACCGGCCCCCGTACCGCGAGGACCGGGGCGGCCAGCGCGGCGGATACGCCGGCGGCGACCGCCGTGACGGCGACTCCCGTGGTGGCGACCGCCGAGAGGGCGGCTTCCGGTCCGGTCCGCGTGACGGCGACTCCCGCGGCGGTGGCGCCCCTCGTCGGGACGCCGGCGACCGCCAGGGCGGCTTCCGCAGCGACCGTGAGGGTTTCCGGGGCGGTGACCGCCGCGAAGGTGGCTTCCGTCGAGACGGTGACGAGCGCTCCGGCGGCTTCCGTGGTGGTGACCGTCGTGAGGGCGGCGACCGTCCGGGTGGTTTCCGTGGTGGTGACCGCGAGGGTGGTTTCCGTGGTGGGGACCGTCGTGAGGGTGGTTTCCGTTCGGGTCCGCCGCGTGAGGGCGGCGAGCGCCAGGGTGGCTTCCGTGGTGGGGACCGTCGTGAGGGCGGCGACCGTCCGGGTGGCTTCCGCGGTGGGGACCGTCGTGAGGGTGGCGACCGTCCGGGTGGTTTCCGTGGTGGTGACCGCGAGGGTGGTTTCCGTGGTGGGGACCGTCGTGAGGGTGGCGACCGTCCGGGTGGTTTCCGTGGTGGTGACCGCGAGGGTGGTTTCCGTGGTGGGGACCGTCGTGAGGGTGGCGACCGTCCGGGTGGTTTCCGTGGTGGTGACCGCGAGGGTGG
>NZ_JBNCOB010000060.1:0-978 GCF_049847285.1 Micromonospora sp. DT62 | reverse complement strand
TCGGGGATGTCGGTGAACAGGCGGGACGGACGCAACGCCGTGAACGACGGCACGAACCGATCCCACCGCACATCCGCCACCACCACCTGCGACTCATCACCATCCAACGCCCGCTGCAACGCCGCCACCGCCAACTCCGGAGCCATCCCCGGCAAACCACGCCGACTCAACTGCTCCCCCGCCACCCCCACCGCCATACCCGCCTCAGCCCACGGCCCCCACGCCACCGACGTCCCCACCAACCCACGCCCACGCCGCGACACCACCAACCCATCCAAAAACGCATTCGCCGCCGCATACCCCACCTGACCCGCCGAACCCCACACCCCCGCAATCGACGAAAACACCACAAACGCATCCAAATCCAAACCAGCAGTCAACTCATCCAACACCACCGCACCACCAACCTTCGCCCGCAACACCTCCTCCACCTCACCCACACCCACCTCACCCAACGCCGTCAACTGCGCCGCACCCGCCGCATGCACCACCGCCCGCAACCGCTCACCACGACCCACCAAATCCCCCAACAACCCCGCCACCGCACCACGATCCGCCACATCACACCCCACCACCGACACCCGCACACCCAAACCCTCCAACCGCCCCACCAACTCACCCACACCCGGCGCACCACCACCACGCCGACTCACCAACACCACATGCTCCGCACCCACACCCACCGCCCACAACGCCACCCGCGCACCCAACGCCCCCGTACCACCCGTCACCAACACCGTCCCCGACAACCGGAAACCACCCACACCCACACCCGTCGGAGAACCCGCACGCACCAACCGCCGCACAAACACACCCGACGACCGCAACGCCACCTGATCCTCACCAGACGACGACAACACCCCACACAACCGACCCCACACACCCCCATCCAACAACCCCGGCAAATCCACCAAACCACCCCACCGCAACGGCACCTCCAAACCCACCACCCGACCCAAACCCCACACCGCAGCACCC
>NZ_JBNCOB010000059.1:0-978 GCF_049847285.1 Micromonospora sp. DT62 | reverse complement strand
AGTGGGTGAGTGCGGGGATTTGGATTTTGGCGTCGTGTTCGAGGATGCGTTGTTGGAGTTCTTGGAGGCTGCGGCCGGGTTCGAGGCCGAGGCCGTCGACGAGGGCTTCGCGGGTGCGTCGGTAGACGCGGAGGGCGTCGACTTGGCGGCCGCTGCGGTAGAGGGCGAGCATGAATTGGTGGCAGAGGCGTTCGCGCATGGGTTCGGTGGCGGTGAGGATTTCGAGTTCGGGGGTGATTTCGCGGTGTCGGCCGCAGGCGAGTTCGGCGTCGAGGCGGTCTTCGAGGGCGGAGAGTCGTTCGTCTTCGATGGCGGCGAGTTCTGACCAGCAGGTGCCGGTTTCGACGAGGTCGGCGAGGGCGCGTCCGCGCCAGAGGTTGAGTGCTTCGGTGAGGTGTTGGGCGGCGCGGGTGGGGTTGTTGGTGGTGGTGGCGTGGCGGCCTTCGCGGACGAGTCTGCGGAAGCGGTAGAGGTCGATGGTTTCGGTGTCGATGCGGAGTTGGTAGCCGGGTGGGTGGGTGCGGAGGGTGGGGTTGGTGGTGGGGTCGGTGTTGTGGGTGAGCATGCGGCGGATGCCGGAGACGGCGTTCTGGACCATTTTGCGGGCGGTGGGGGGTGGGTTGCCGTCCCACATGGCGTGGAGGATTTGGCTGGTGGCGACGACTTTGTTGGCGTTGAGGAGGAGGTAGCCGAGGATTGCGCGTTGGCGGATTCCGCCGAGTTCGAGGTGGTGGCCGTTGTTGGTGACTTCGGTGCTGCCGAGTACGGAGAAGCGCATGGGGTGCTCCGGTGGTGTGGTGGTGGGGGGTGGGGTGGGTTTTGAGTTTCCCATCGGTGGTCATTGGGGAGGCACCCCTAGGGCACCCCGCAGGAGGTGTGGGTGCATGGTGGGTGTCATTGGGTTGGCAGTGTGGAGTTGCTGGTCAGGCATTGTCGGGTGGTGGTGGGGCATGAGACCGTCATCCGGGTCTGATGAAC
>NZ_JBNCOB010000058.1:0-1167 GCF_049847285.1 Micromonospora sp. DT62 | reverse complement strand
GAGAACGCGCCCGCATCCGCAACGAACGACAACGACCCTGGGGCCAACCCACCACCCGCGCAGCCTGACCAACACCCTGAACGTTCGTGGTCAAGGCACTAGCTGACCGCCGGGCGGTTGGCCAGGTCACGTACCAGGATCATCGTGCCGACTGTGAGCTGGTCACGGATCCAGTTCACCGACGAGGTCCACTGCCGGCTGAAGCCGGGGACCTCCTCAAGCCGCTCCCAGATCGGCAGCAGACGCGGGTCCACCCGGGCGCCGGGCAGCCACAGGTGCAGCAGGTGCGCCAGTACCGGCCGGAGCTGGTTGATGTGCTGCTGTGCTGGAACTCTGCGAGCCACTGCGGTTTCCACTACGGCCGACAGGCTGGTGAGCAACCAGTCGTGCAGGGCGAGGTCCTCGCACAGGCCGGCCACCGCGGCCGGCACGTCCTGCGGGCTGACGACGAGTTCGACCGTCCGTAGGGTGGGCGACTCCACCGTTACCGTAGCGCGGCCCCTCGCGTCCGGATTCGGGTCGACCTGCGCGGTCCAGCGCAGTCGGGTCCGCGCCGCGCGCAGCGGCGGGCGCCGGTCCAGCAGGTCGGACATCTGCACGCTGTCGAGTATCCGACCGGTAATCGCTTCCAGATTCAACACGTCCGCGGCCATGCCTTGGCGGAAGCCTGCGGCCAGGTCGGTGGGGTCGAGTCGGCCGACCGTCTCCAGCACACCGGGTCTGGCCAGGTAGTGCGACCACGGCCGGCGGCGGTTGCCGCCGACGACCTGGATGACCGAGGACGCCTGTACGATCCGGCCGCCCGTAATGATCGCCCGGGTAACCACCGCGCCAACCCCGCGTAGTTTCCGGCTCTTGGCGCTGGGTAGCCAACAGTCCACGCCGGTACGAATGTCTGGTGACACCGCGTAAAGGGATGGGCGCCGGGAGGTGAGCACGGCCTCGCCCTGTACCAGGCTCAGCACCTCGGAGGTCTGCTCCTGCGCTAGGGCGGCGCTATGTTGCAGCAGGCCGGTGTGTACCTCACCCATCGTGAGCATCGCTACCTCCGCCCGTCTGATCTGGCGAATGCCGTCTGTCGGTCACCGGGAGGTTGCGTCCACGGAAGTGGTGTACGACTTGCCCGTGATGGGCGTGTTGCGTAGATGAGAGACGGCCACCGCGCGA
>NZ_JBNCOB010000057.1:0-1309 GCF_049847285.1 Micromonospora sp. DT62 | reverse complement strand
CTGACAGTGATGATGTGGGAGCGGGTCACCCGGTCGGTCTGACTCAGCCTCTGACTGACCGTGGTGTCTTCTAGGGGATTCGTCGGCGTTTCCGGGTGACCCGTTCCTGCACTCACCTGCTGGACGTTCGTGACCTGATAGGAGCCTGTGCAAGAGGTCCCGTCACTGTCCTGTCCGCCCGTCCGGCGGTGCGTGCCGACCCTGTTCGGTGCAAGCGAAAGGGACGACGGTTCCAGCATGACAGCCAAGAAGCGTCAGGTCACAGGTGGTGTCGACACCCACGGCAGGACTCATCACGCCGCCGTCATTGACGGTGCTGGCCGGGTACTGGGTGACCAGGAGTTCCCGGCCTCAGCGGCGGGCTACCAGCAACTGCTGGCCTGGCTGCGCCGGTTCGGGCAGGTAATCAAAGTTGGAGTGGAGGGCACCGGCACCTACGGCGCGGGACTGGCCCGCCACCTCACCGCCTGTGGTATCGCCGTGATCGAGGTCGACCGCCCGGACCGACGAGCCCGCCGAGCCAAGGGCAAGTCCGACTCCCTCGACGCACTCGCCGCAGCCCGGGCAACCCTGTCCGGACAGGCCAGCGGCACACCGAAGACCCGCACCGGCCCAGTCGAGGCCATCCGAGCCCTGCGGGTGGCCCGCCGTGGCGCGATGAAGGCCCGCACCGCCGCACTCAACCAGCTCCACGGCCTTGTCACTTCCGCTCCGGAGTCTCTGCGCCAGGACCTCAACCAGGCGGGAACACCATTGGTCGACCGATGCGCCACGCTCGCCGTCGAGGAGACTCGACTCACCGATCCGGTCGAGGCCACCAAAGCCGCCCTGGTCGCCATCGCCGCCCGGATCCAGGCCCTGACCGCCGAGATCACCCAGGCCGACCGGCGGCTACGACCCGCCGTCGCCCGCACCGCCCCACACCTGCAAGCTGTCTACGGCATCGGCCCAGATGTCGCCGGCCAACTACTCACCACCGCCGGCGACAACCCCGACCGACTCCGCTCCGAAGCCGCCCTGGCCCACCTCTGCGGCGCCGCGCCCATCCCCGCCAGCAGCGGACGCACCGACCGCCACCGCCTCAACCGCGGCGGTGACAGAGCCGCCAACTCAGCCCTGCACACCATCGCCCTCGTCCGTATGCGCCACGACCCCCGCACCCGCGCCTACGTCGAGAAACGCACCAAACAAGGCCTCAACAAGAAAGAGATCATGCGCTGCCTCAAGCGCTACATCGTCCGCGAGGTCCACACCGCCCTCCTCGCCGACTTCACCGCCCTCAACACCCCTTGACGTCTATAGGAGCATC
>NZ_JBNCOB010000056.1:0-1323 GCF_049847285.1 Micromonospora sp. DT62 | reverse complement strand
GGACGCTCCTATGCCGCGTCAAGTGGTTGGGGTGGGGTTTCGAGGCGTCGGTAGAGCTCGCGGGCGACGTAGCGTTTGAGGCAGCGTTTGATCTCGCGGTCGGTTTTGCCTTGGGCGCGGCGGCGTTCGGCGTAGGCGCGGGTGTGTTCGTCGCGTTGTAGGCGGGTCAGGACGATGGTGTGCAGGGCCCGGTTGAGTTGGCGGTCGCCTGATCGGTTGAGGCGGTAGCGGATGGTTTTGCCGGATGAGGCGGGGATCGGGGCGGTGCCGGCGAGCATGGCGAACGCGGCGTCGTTGCGGCAGCGGCCGGGGTGGGACCAGGCGGTGAGGACGGTGGCGGCGACGATCGGTCCGACGCCGGTCAGCTGGAGCAGGTCCGGTCGCCAGGAGCGGACTATCGCACGGATCGCCTTCTCGTGTTCGGCGGCTTCGGCTTCGAGGAAGCGGACGCGGCGGGCGAGGTCCCGCAGCACGGTCAGGCTCGTGAACACCTCAACATCCGCGCTGGTACTTGGGCGTAGTCGGGTGGCGGTGGTGAGCATGAGCCGGGTGCTCTGGCCGCGGAATCGGGCCCGCACCACCTCCGGGGCGGTGATCACCATCGCGTGCAGTTGCCGTTGGGCGGTGGCGCTGGCTTCCACGGCCGCGCGGCGGGCCGTCAAGCGCATCTGCAGTGCCGCGCGTTCGGGACCGGTCTTGGGTTGCGCCAGCCGGGTGCGGGCCAAGGCGTCGCGGGCGGCGCGTTCGGCGTCGATCGCGTCGGACTTCGCCCCGGCACGGCGGGCTGGTCGCAGGGGCCGGTCCAGTTCGACGACCAGTTCACCGGCGTCGGCCAGGTGCCGGGCCAGGCCTGCGCCGTAGCCGCCAGAGCCTTCCAGCGCCCAGGCCCGTAGCCCCGAGTGCTGCTCGGCCAGGGCCACCAGCGCGGCGTAGCCGTCCGGGTCGGTGCTCACCGTGGTCCTGGCCAGGACCCCGCCGGTGCGGGTGTCGAGCACGGCGGCGGTGTGGGTGTCTTTGTGCGTGTCGACGCCGATGACGACCTCGACCAGATCTGCCAGCATGGACATGCGTTCTCTCCTCACCGTGGGGACGCACAGGTCCGGTCCGGTGCGGAGATGGCAGGACTGTGATGAGACACGCCAGCCACTAACTGGCGGTCAAGCTCCTGATCAGGCCAAACGTCTCCCGCCGGGCCGGGCGCCGGCGGCAGCAGACGGACAAGTCCCGCCAAAGGCACGAAGCCAGTCAGAGCAAGGGTCACATCCACTGCCGCCAGCCATCAGCCCATCACGTACGGACCGACCCGGCCAGCCTCACAGTCAG
>NZ_JBNCOB010000055.1:0-1418 GCF_049847285.1 Micromonospora sp. DT62 | reverse complement strand
GGTTGCGTCCACGGAAGTGGTGTACGACTTGCCCGTGATGGGCGTGTTGCGTAGATGAGAGACGGCCACCGCGCGATCCTTCGAGACGGCAAAGTCGAACGAAGGAGAGTGATGCGCGATGGCCGCATCTGAGAGTGTGAACCCTGTTGACCTGCTGTGCGAGCAGATCGCGGGCGCGTCGCCGGACATGTTGCAGGCGATGATCAAAACGTTCGCGCAGGCGGTGATGTCCGCTGAAGCTGACGCGATCTGCGGTGCCGGCTACGGCCAGCGCAGCGACGAGCGCGTGAACTCGCGTAACGGCTACCGAGCTCGGGAGTGGGATACCCGCGCTGGCACGATCGATCTGGCGGTCCCGAAGCTGCGCCACGGCAGCTACTTCCCGGACTGGTTGCTGACGCACCGTCGGCGGGCCGAACAGGCGTTGGTGTCGGTGGTGGCGACGTCGTATCTGCTCGGGGTGTCGACACGGCGGGTGGAGAAGCTGGTCGAGCAGCTCGGCGTCCGGCAGCTGTCGAAGTCGCAGGTCTCGGAGATGGCCACGCACCTGGACGCCCAGGTGCAGGCGTTCCGCAATCGGCCCCTCGACTCAGGGCATTACACGTTCGTGTGGATGGACGCGCTGACGATGAAGGTCCGCGAAGCAGGCCGAACCGTCAACGTCCACGCCCTGATCGCCGTCGGCGTCAACGCCGATGGCCAACGCGAAGTCCTCGGCCTCGACGTCGCCTCCGACGAAGACGGGGCCGGCTGGCTGGCGTTCCTGCGCTCGCTGACCGCCCGCGGCCTGTCCGGTGTCCAACTGGTCATCTCCGACGCCCACCGCGGCCTCGTGCAGGCGATCGGAGCAGCGTTGCCCGGCGCGACCTGGCAGCGCTGCCGGACTCACTACCTGCGGAACCTGCTGACGAAGGTGCCCAAAACAGCACAGCCGTGGATCGCCACCCTCGTGCGCACAATCTTCGACCAGCCCGACGCAGACGCTGTTCGGGCCCAGTTCCAACGGGTCGTGACCACCATCGAAGCGAAGTTCCCGGCCGCCGCCGAACACCTCGCTGATGCCCACGACGACCTGCTGGCCTTCACCGCCTTCCCACGGGAAATCTGGCGCCAGATCTGGTCGAACAACCCGCAGGAACGACTGAACAAGGAGATCCGCCGCCGCACCGACGTCGTCGGTATCTTCCCCAACCGGCCGGCGATCATCCGCCTCGTCGGCGCGGTCCTGGCCGAACAGACCGACGAATGGACCGAAGGCCGCCGCTACATGGGCCTGGAACTCCTCACCAAAGCCCGCCTCATCCCCGTCCAGCCTGACCAACACGACAACAACCAGACCGCCCCGACCCCGATCGCCGCATAGCATCAGACCGGATCCCGCGATGGCCGTCTCTTACACCACCAGCGCGGACGTGACC
>NZ_JBNCOB010000054.1:0-1457 GCF_049847285.1 Micromonospora sp. DT62 | reverse complement strand
GGCGGTTTCTGGGGGTCCTCGCAACACCTGATGGCTTAGGTGGCTGTCAGTAGATTACGCAGACGCTCGGCTGGGTTTTCCCAGCCGAGCGTTTTGCGTGGGCGGCCGTTGAGTTCTTGGGCGACGTGCTCGAGGTCCTCGGGTCCGTGCACGGACAGGTCGGTGCCCTTGGGGAAGTACTGGCGGAGCAGGCCGTTGGTGTTCTCGTTGGAGCCGCGTTGCCAGGGTGAGTGCGGGTCGCAGAAGTAGACGGGCACGCCGGTGGCGACCGTGAACTTCTTGTGGGCAGCCATTTCCGTGCCTTGGTCCCAGGTCAGTGACCCGCGCAGGTGGGTCGGCAGCGTGGCGACGAGGTCCACGAGGACGCCGCGGACCTCCTCGGCGGTGTGTCCGCCGGGCAGGTGTCCGAGCATCACGTACCGGGTGGCGCGCTCGACCAGGGTCACGATCGCTGACTGGTTGCCCGTCCCCATGATCAGGTCGCCTTCCCAGTGGCCGGGCACGGCGCGGTCTTCGACCTCGGCCGGGCGTTCGCTGATCATGACCATGCCGTCGACGAAGCGCGGGGTGCGCTGGTCGGGGCGGCGATGTGGCTTGCGTCGGGTGCGGCCGGTGCGCAGCGCGGCGGCGACCTCGCGCTTGAGCCCACCGCGGGCCTGGACGTACAACGCCTGGTAGATCGTCTCCGGACTCACCCGCATCTCCTGGTCGTCGGGGTACTTCCTGACCAGAGCGTTGCAGATCTGCTGCGGTGACCACCGCTCGCGTAGCCCGTCGACCACGAAGTCGCGCAGCGGACCCTCGCGCAGAAGCTTGCGGTCCTTGGGCCGGGGCCGCGACGCCGCCCAGGCCCGGTGCGCGGCGTAGGCGCGGTAGACGCCGTCAGCGCTGACGTGGTTGTCGACCTCACGCTTGATCGTCGACGCGGGCCGCCCGATCGCTCGCCCGATCGCGTGGAGCGACTGCCCGACACGGCACATGTCCGCGATCGTCTCCCGCTCCGTCAAGGTCAGAAACCGGGAGTGCAGCTCCTTGTCCAGCGCCGTCAACGACGGCGGCACCTGAATGCTCACCCCGGTGTTGTAGTCCACCCGGCGCCCATCCGGATACGTCCGCGAGCTGCGTGTCTTGCGTACTCCCCAGTCCCAGTCCTTCGCGGTGCGCTCATTGACCCCGACCTGCTGCGCGGCACGGCGTCGAGCAACCCCCTGCTTACGCAGACGCTCGTACTCATCCCGGCGAGGGTGACGCCGCGAGGCGGGCGTCGAGCGACGCCCCCCTCGACGAACCCACCCGTACGCGGTGTTCCGGTTGACACCGGCCTCACCCGCAGCAACCGCCACGCTGCCAACACCATCAAAGATCTCAAAGAACTTTGCCTTGAGTTCGGCCGAAACGGACACGGTCCTCGCAACTCCCAAAATGTCTGGGTGTTGCGAGGACCGCTAGATCCCAAG
>NZ_JBNCOB010000053.1:0-3754 GCF_049847285.1 Micromonospora sp. DT62 | reverse complement strand
GCAAATCCACCAAACCACCCCACCGCAACGGCACCTCCAAACCCACCACCCGACCCAAACCCCACACCGCAGCACCCGCGACATCCGCCAACTCGTCCGAGCCGCCGACCGACACCGCCCCGCGCGTCAGCCACCACAACCGGCCCGTCCCACCGACGTCGGTCAGCGCCTGCACCACGGCCAGCGCCGTCGACACCTCGGCGGCGGCCGGAACCGGGGACGTCTCCCTGGGCTCGGCCAGCGACAGCAGGGACACCACGTGGGCGTCCCGGTCGTCGGACCCCGTCGCCTCCCGCAGCAGCCGCGCCACCCGGTCGCGGTCGGCGCCGGCCGGGACCAGCACCGGGACCGCCCGGTCCGCCCGGGCGGTCAGCGCC
Organism: Micromonospora sp. DT62; assembly: GCF_049847285.1. Classification (NCBI taxonomy): domain Bacteria; kingdom Bacillati; phylum Actinomycetota; class Actinomycetes; order Micromonosporales; family Micromonosporaceae; genus Micromonospora; species Micromonospora sp. DT62. Next base: position 3,377 of record NZ_JBNCOB010000053.1, on the reverse strand, counting down.
GCGGCCACCGGGTGGTCCTCCTGCCCGGGCGCCATCAGCAGCAGCCAGGTCCCCGCCAACGTCGCGGAGTCCGGCACGGCGGCCGTACGCCACGTCGCCCGGTACCGCCAGGAGTCGACGACGGCCCGCTGCTGCGTCGCCCGCCGCCACCGGGCGAGCTTGGGCAGCAGCGCCGTGGACGGCTCGTCCGCGCCCACCGCCAGTTCCTCGCCCAGCACGCCGAGGTCCCCGGACTCGACCGCCGCCCAGAACTGCTCGTCGGACGGGGCGTCGGCCCCCTCCGGAGCCGAGCCGGGCTGGGGGTCCTCCAGCCAGTAGCGCTGCCGGTCGAAGGCGTAGGTGGGCAGTTCCACCGCGCGCGGCCGGGCGCCGGTCTGGCCGAGGTACGCCGCCCAGTCGACGGTCACGCCGGCAGCCCAGAGCTGCCCGACGGCACTGGTGAGGGTGGTGACGTCGGGCTGGCTGCGGCGCAGCGTGGCGACGTACCGCACGTCGTCGGACGTGTCCGCCTCGGCGGCCATGGCGGTGAGGACCGCGTCGGGACCGACCTCCAGGAAGGTGTCCACCCCCTGCGCCCGCAGCGCCGCCACACCGTCGGCGAAGCGCACCGGCTGCCGCACGTGCCGCACCCAGTAGCCGGGATCGGTGACCTCCCCGGCATCCGCGACCGCGCCGGTCACGTTCGACACGATCGGAATCCTCGGCGGCTGCCAGTCGAGCCCCGCCACCACCGACGCGAACTCGTCGAGCATCGGCTCCATCAGGCGGGAGTGGAACGCGTGACTGACCGACAGCTCCTTGACCCGCCAACCCCGCTCACGGCAGGCCGCCACCACCGAGGCGACCTCGTCGGCGGCACCCGAGACCACCACCGACGCGGGGCCGTTGACCGCCGCGATGTCCACGGCCGCACCGCTCACGCCGATCAGTTCGGCGACAGCCTCCTCCGACGCGCCGACGGCCGCCATCACGCCGCCGGCCGGCAACGCCTGCATCAACCGGCCCCGCGCCGCCACCAGCGTGCACGCGTCCGGCAGGGACAACACCCCGGACACGTACGCCGCCGTCACCTCACCGATCGAGTGACCCGCCAGATAGTCGGCCCGCACACCCCACGACGAAAGCAGCTCCCACAACGCCACCTCGACCGCGAACAGGCCCGCCTGCGCGAACACCGTCTGGTCCAGCAACGCGGCAGTTTCCGAACCGGGCTCGGCGAACACCACCTCGCGCAGCGCACGCGGCAGCAAGCCGTCGAACCGGGCGCACACCTCGTCGAACGACGCCGCGAAGACCGGGAACGCGTCGTACAGCTCCCGGCCCATGCCGGCGCGCTGCGAACCCTGGCCCGTGAAGAGCACCGCCCGGCGACCCGCCGACACCACACCCGAGACGTGGCCCTCGGCCACCGTCGCGAGGCCCGCCGCCAGCTCGTCCACGTCCGAACCCCACACCACCGCCCGGTGCTCCAGCGCCGCCCGGGTCGTCGCCAACGACCACGACACATCCACCGGCGACACGGACCGGGACCGCACGAACGACGCCAACCGCGCCGCCTGACCCGCCAGACCCCGCTCGGAGCGCCCCGACACCACCCACGGCACCGGCAACCCGACGGGCGCGACGGGCGCCGGAGCTGATTCCGGCTCCGGCTGCTCGATGATCACGTGCGCGTTCGTGCCGGAGATGCCGAACGAGGAGACACCCGCCCGCCGGGGACGGCCCGCGCCCGGCCACTCACGCGACTCCGTCACCAACTCCACGGAACCGGAGGCCCAGTCCACGTGCGACGACGGCGCGTCCACGTGCAAGGTCGCCGGCACCGTCCCGTGCCGCATCGCCAAGATCATCTTGATGATCCCGGCCACCCCGGCAGCCGCCTGCGTGTGACCGATGTTCGACTTCACCGACCCCAACAACAACGGCACATCCCGACCCTGCCCGTACGTCGCCAACAACGCCTGCGCCTCGATCGGATCGCCCAACGACGTACCCGTACCGTGCGCCTCCACCACATCCACGTCGGCCGTCGACAGACCCGCACTCGCAAGGGCCTGCCGGATCACCCGCTGCTGCGACGGACCGTTCGGCGCCGTCAACCCGTTCGACGCACCGTCCTGGTTCACCGCCGTGCCCCGTACCACCGCCAGGATCCGGTGCCCGTCGCGCCGCGCGTCCGACAGCCGCTGCACCAGCAGCACGCCGACGCCCTCGGACCAGCCCGTGCCGTCCGCGGCGTCCGAGAACGACTTGCAGCGGCCGTCGGCGGACAGGCCGCCCTGGATGGAGAACTCGGCGAACGTGCCCGGTGAGGCCATCACGGTGACGCCGCCGGCCAGGGCCAGGTCGCACTCGCCCGACCGCAGCGCCTGCGCCGCCAGGTGCAACGCCACCAGCGACGACGAACACGCCGTGTCCACCGTCACCGCCGGGCCCTCAAACCCGAACGAGTACGCCACCCGGCCCGACAGCACGCTTGTCGCGTTGCCGGTGAGCAGGTGGCCGCCGACCTCCTGGGCCCGACCGACCGACCCGCTGGCGTACCCCTGGAAGCTGGCCCCGGCGAAGACGCCGACCGCGTTGCCCCGCAGGCTGGTCGGGTCGATGCCCGCCGACTCGACGGCCTCCCACGAGGTTTCCAGCAGCAGCCGCTGCTGCGGGTCCATGGCGAGGGCCTCGCGCGGCGAGATGCCGAAGAACTCGGCGTCGAACTCACCGGCGTCGTAGACGAAGCCGCCCCTGCGGGCGAAGGACGTGTCGGACAGGCCGCTGTTGAGGAAGCTGTCCCAGCCCCGGTCGAGGGGGAACTCGGAGATGCCGTCGCGTCCCGTGGAGAGCAGTTGCCACAGTTCTTCCGGGGATGCGACGCCACCCGGAAGGCGGCAGCCCATCCCGACGATCACGATCGGATCGTCGTCCACGGTGGCGACCCTGCGGTCGGCCGGCGCGTCACCCGATGCTCCGAGCACGGTCTCCCGGATGAAGGCGACCAGGGCGGCCGGCGTCGGGTGGTCGAAGACCAGGGTGGAGGGCAACGCGAGGCCCGTTTCGGCGGTCAGCCGGTTGCGCAGTTCCACGGCGGTGAGCGAGTCGAAGCCGAGACGTTGGAACGCCCGGTCCGGCCGCACCGCCTCCACGGTGGCGTGGCCGAGCACCGTGGCGACCTGGGAGCGTACGAGGTCCAGGAGGAACGCCTCGACCTCCGGCGGCGTCAGGGCCGCGAGCCGCTCGCGCAGTGCGGAGGCCCGGTCGGTGGGGCCGGTCTCGGCTCGGGCCGCCGCCTCGATCGCCGCCTGCGCTTCGGGGATGTCGGTGAACAGGCGGGACGGACGCAACGCCGTGAACGACGGCACGAACCGATCCCACCGCACATCCGC
>NZ_JBNCOB010000052.1:0-3872 GCF_049847285.1 Micromonospora sp. DT62 | reverse complement strand
TTGAGTTCGGCCGAAACGGACACGGTCCTCGCAACTCCCAAAATGTCTGGGTGTTGCGAGGACCGCTAGATCCCAAGCGCTCGGCGTCTCGACAGGGGCCCTCTCGCTTCGGTGCGTCAGTTGGCGATCATGCGACGCAGCACGTACTGCAGGATGCCGCCGTGCCGGTAGTAGTCCGCCTCGCCCGGGGTGTCGATCCGGACCACCGCGTCGAAATCGACGCCGCTGTCGGTGCTGACCTTGACCGTACGCGGCGTCTCGCCGTCGTTCAGCGCGGTGACCCCGGCGATGGAGAACGTCTCCGTGCCGGTGAGGCCGAGCGACTCGGCGGTCTCGCCGGCCGGGAACTGCAGCGGGAGCACGCCCATGCCGATCAGGTTCGAGCGGTGGATCCGCTCGTACGACTCGGCGATGACCGCCCTGACGCCGAGCAGCATGGTGCCCTTGGCCGCCCAGTCGCGCGACGAGCCGGAACCGTACTCCTTGCCGGCCAGCACGACCAGCGGGATGCCCGCCTCCTGGTAGGCCACCGAGGCGTCGTAGATCGAGGTCTGCTCGCCGGTCAGGTGGTTGACCGTGAAGCCGCCTTCAGGGAGCGCAGCTCCCGCATCGGAACCGGCGCCCGGGATCCGCAGTTGATTCCGCAGCCGGATGTTGGCGAAGGTGCCCCGGATCATCACCTCGTGGTTGCCCCGGCGCGAGCCGTACGAGTTGAACTCGTGCCGCGGCACGCCGTGCTCGGCGAGGTACGACCCGGCGGGCGAGTCGGCCTTGATGGAACCGGCCGGCGAGATGTGGTCGGTGGTCACCGAGTCGCCCAGCTTGGCCAGCACCCGCGCGTCGGTGATGTCGACGACCGCCTTCGGCTCCCGCTCCATGCCCTCGAAGTACGGGGGCTTGCGGACGTAGGTGGACTCGTCCGCCCAGGCGAACGTGTCGCCGGTCGGGGTGGGCAGCGACTGCCAGCGCTCGTCACCGGCGAAGACGTCCTCGTACGCGGCGCTGAAGCCGGTGGCGCCGATCGCCGAGGCGATGACGTCCTGGATTTCGGCGCTGTCGGGCCAGATGTCCCGAAGGAACACCGGGTTGCCCTCGCCGTCCTCGCCGATCGGCTCGTTGGCCAGGTCGATGTCCATCGTGCCGGCCAGCGCGTACGCGACCACCAGCGGCGGAGACGCCAGGTAGTTCATCTTGACGTCCGGGTTGATCCGGCCCTCGAAGTTGCGGTTGCCGGAGAGCACGGAGACGACGGCCAGGTCTGCCTCGTTGACCGCGGCCGAGACCTCCTCCGGCAGCGGGCCGGAGTTGCCGATGCAGGTGGTGCAGCCGTAGCCGACCAGGTGGAAGCCGAGCTTCTCCAGGTAGGGCGTGAGACCGGCCCGCTCGTAGTAGTCCATGACGACCTTGGAACCCGGGGCCAGGGTGGTCTTCACCCACGGCTTGCGGGTCAGGCCCTTGTCGACGGCGTTGCGGGCCAGCAGGGCCGCGCCGATCATCACCTGCGGGTTGGAGGTGTTGGTGCAGGAGGTGATGGCCGCGATCACCACGGCGCCGTGGTCCAGCTCGTACTCGGCACCGTCGGTGCCGGTGACCCGGACCGGGTTGCTGGCCCGCCCGCCGGAGCCGACCGCCGCCGTCTCCAGGTCCCGCGGCGCGTCGGCCGGGTCGCTGACCCCGTTGGCCGGGGAGTCACTGGCCGGGAAGGACTCGGCGCTCGCCTCGTCGGCGTGGCCCTGCACGCCGAACGGCTTCTCCAACTGCGGCACACCGGACTTGCGGCCACGGTCGCCGCCGGTCTCGTCGGCGGCCACGTAGTCGGTCAGCGCCGAGCGGAACAGGGTCTTGGCGTTGCCCAGCGGGACCCGGTCCTGCGGGCGCTTCGGGCCGGCCAGGGACGGCTCGATCGTGCCGAGGTCCAGCTCCAGGCGCTCCGAGTACTCCGGCTCGGCGTCCGGGTCGTGCCAGAGGCCCTGCTCCTTGGCGTACGCCTCGACGAGCGCGACCTGCGCGGCGTCGCGGCCGGTCAGCTCCAGGTAGCGGACGGTCTCGGCGTCGATCGGGAAGATCGCGACGGTGGAGCCGTACTCCGGGGACATGTTGCCGATGGTGGCGCGGTTGGCCAGCGGCACGGCGCTCACGCCCGGCCCGTAGAACTCGACGAACTTGCCCACCACGCCGTGCTTGCGCAGCATCTCGGTGATGGTGAGCACCAGGTCGGTGGCGGTGGTGCCGGCCGGCATCTCGCCGGAGAGCTTGAAGCCCACCACGCGCGGGATCAGCATGCTGACGGGCTGGCCGAGCATCGCGGCCTCGGCCTCGATGCCGCCGACGCCCCAGCCGAGCACGCCCAGGCCGTTGACCATCGTGGTGTGCGAGTCGGTGCCGACCACCGTGTCCGGGTACGCCTGGCCGTTGCGCTCCATGATCGTACGGGCCAGGTACTCGATGTTGACCTGGTGCACGATGCCGGTGCCCGGGGGGACGACCTTGAACTCGTTGAACGCGGTCTGGCCCCAGCGCAGGAACTGGTAGCGCTCCTTGTTGCGCTCGTACTCCAGCTCGACGTTGCGCTCGAAGGCGTCCTCGCGACCGAACAGGTCGGCGATGACGGAGTGGTCGATGACCAGCTCGGCCGGGGCGAGCGGGTTCACCTTGGTGGCGTCGCCGCCCAGGTCCCGTACCGCCTCGCGCATGGTGGCCAGGTCGACCACGCAGGGTACGCCGGTGAAGTCCTGCATGAGCACCCGCGCCGGGGTGAACTGGATCTCGACGCTCGGGTCGGCGTCGGATTCCCAGGCGCCGAGCTGCCGGATGTGGTCGGCGGTGATGTTCGCGCCGTCCTCGGTCCGGAGCAGGTTCTCCAGGAGGATCTTCAGGCTGTAGGGGAGCCGTTCGTGGCCCTCCACCTTGCTGATCTTGAAAATCTCGTAGCTCGCGTCTCCGACGCGTAGCTGGGTCTTCGCACCGAAGGTGTCGAGGCTCGCCACGTCGTACTCCTTCACACCAGCGACCGTGAGTAGTCCTGAGCAGTCTGTCGCACCGGTCGGGGTGCCGCCGTGGTTAGGGGACACTTACCGCCGATCTCGTCGTCAACAAAACCGTACGTCCGTCTTGCTAACTTCGCAACCTCGTGCCATCGTTCGGGACGAGGAGGTACCACCATGATCCATCACGTCCAGCTCGCCTGCCCACGCGGCTCCGAGGAGGCGTCGCGGGCCTTCTACGTCGGGGTGCTCGGGATGACCGAGAAACCCAAACCGCCCGCGCTCGCGGCCCGCGGCGGCTGCTGGTTCACGGGGTACGGCGCGGAGCTGCACCTGGGCGTGGAGGACGACTTCCGCCCCGCCCGCAAGGCCCACCCCGGCCTGCTGTGGCCGGACCTGGACGCGCTCGCCGCCCGGTTGGTCGCCGCCGGGTACCCGGTGAGCTGGGGCGACGACGAACTGCCCGGGCTGCGCCGCTTCCACTCGCAGGACGCGCACGGCAACCGGCTGGAGTTCCTCGCCCCGATCGACTGACCACCAGCGAGTTGCTCGCCCTGGTCGGCTGTCCGCCCCGGTCGGCTGCCCTGCCGGTGGGCGCTGGAGTGCTCGCGTCGGTGGGCTGACCTGTTGGCGGATGCTGGAGTGTGCTCGCGTCGGTCGGCTGCTCTGCCAGCGGGCGCTGACTTCCCCGCCGAGGTCTGTGACCCGCCGGGGTGGGTAACGCGGGCCGGCTGACGCGGGTGCGCGCCAGGCGTGACGAAAGGGCCGGCCCCTTGTGGGGGCCGGCCCTTGTCGTTGGCTGGTGCCGTCTTCGTGTCGCTGTGGGTCAGGCGGTGTAGCCGCGGGTGGCGATCCAGTCGGCGAGGTTGTCGACGCTCATCCGGTAGG
>NZ_JBNCOB010000051.1:0-4380 GCF_049847285.1 Micromonospora sp. DT62 | reverse complement strand
CCGGGCGGTCCGGCAGTCGGTCAGCCGGCGAGGGAGTCGGTCAGTCGGTCAGGTCAGTCGGTCAGGTCAGTCGGTCAACGGTCAGGTCAGTCGGTCAGTCGGTCAGGTCAGTCGGTCAACGGTCAGGTCGGTCGGGCAGTCAACGGTCAGGTCGGTCAGTCGGCGAGCGGTCGATCCGTGAGCAGTCGCCTCGGCCTCATGCCCCGGCCCGCCCCGGCCTCATGCCCCGTGCCCCGGCCTCATGCCCCGGCCTCATGCCCCGTGCCCCGGCCTCATGCCCCGTGCCCCGGCCTCATGCCCCGGCCCGCCCCGGCCTCATGCCCCGCCCCGGCCTCATGCCCCGCCCCCCGCCAACGCCAGACGCTCGAACCCAAGCCACAAGAACTTGACCAAAAACGACCGAACGAAAGAAGGTGTGCGCCTTTGTGTCTAAATTAATTGCAAGAGAGTTGGCGTGCCATTTTCGAGAGCGGCTAAATTTGGGGTCACGCTTGGCTGGCCTCTTCTGCATCTCTAGTTTGTATGATATAAAAGCAGGGAGCCGCTCCCCTGGAGCGGCTCCCTGAAAAACTAGTTAGAAGTTAGGTCAGAATCAGCGGCGGTTACGCTCCTGCCAGAGCGTGATCAGGATTCTGGCCACGGTCAGGGCCCCCACCCCTGCCAGGATGGGGGTCCAGGCCGTGGACGTCTCACTAAGGCTGTTGGCCACCTCCAGCAGGGCAGATGCGCAGCCAAGGGTGGCTAGTGCCTCCTGCTCGCCGTCTCGTGAGTTGGGTCCCTGGGGATCGGTTGGTGCGTTCGGTAGTGCCAAGTAGGTCTCCTGGAGTGCTGGTAGTTGTGGTTGGAGTGGCGATTCAACCGGTGTTCTCGCCACGCACAGAATCTCATATGGACCGTCTTTTCCGCCACTCACTGAGCTGGCTCGCGCGAACCCGTCGACGCTTAAATAAACAACTTCTGAACCCTAGGTTGGGCGAGGAGATGATCAAGGTCAAGAAGCCGTGACGACTCATCGCTACCGAAGGTAATCAGCGCTTCTGGAGGCATGGGCGCTGTATGCCGTGGTGGGAACGATCGCTCCTCATCGTGAGCCGGCGCCCGAGCTAGCCCCTGCTAAGCCGCAGGCCCCACTTGTCGGCCTCGCTGAGCCTGGTGCGAGGCGCGTTCGCCGTCCGGGAGATGTAGCCCGTAACGAGCCAGTCGGGACGGTCTTCACCGACGGCGAGCCAAGGTTTCCACCTCGATCGCTGGCATCGTCCGAAGAGCCGGCGCTGGTCGAGGGTGAGCGTCCATCGGCGGGGTGCAGGCGTGCAAGGGCGGCGGATGCCGCCGCCCGCGCGGCGCGGCGCCGCCCGGGATGATGACCGCCGTGGCGGCCCGCCCGTAGCTTCCAGCCCAAACGCTAAGGAGTTGATCTAGCGGGAGGGTCGCCAGCGGCTGTTCGAGAAACGATCGGTTCCCGCACAAGATCAAATGCTGCCGTTCGTGCCGCTCCGAGCCGTCCAAGAAACCCGTCCGGAAAGTCGGTGTGGCCAACAAGGCGATCACGGGTTCTCGGACACCAACTGCTTCGGCTGGTCAACTCGGGCGCTTGGGCGCGGGCCGGTCGGACCGGCGCTCGCCCTCGTCCTGGTCGCTGCGGGCGCCAGATCCCCGGACGCCATCAGTGGGCCGGTAACCGCCCAGGAGCCGGGTGATCAAGGCGGCGATGGCGGCGCGGATGCCGCCGTGCACGAGATCTCGCAGGAGTAGGTCCGGGTCGAGCAGGTCCATCGTTTCTTCGCTTCCGGTTGTTGCTGCGGCGATCGCCGGCGAACCGCAGGAACGCGGGCCGCACCTCCAGGAAAGATCGCTGGCAACCGGAGGAGAAGGGGCACGGACAGGGCCGGAGCGACTCGGGCGAGCTCCTACACTGTCGGACGATGCGAGAACGTCGGACACTGTCGGACAGCGTCGGACACTGTCGTACATGGTCGGATGGGATCGGAGGGCTCTGCAAATGAGTGAAGCGCTCGGAATCGAAGCGCCGAACCCCGCGTCCGTCACCACCCTAGCCGACCTGGTCCGCGAGCTGCGAGTCCTGCACATCCATTGCGGCAGACCGTCGATGCGCGAGCTGGCCAGCCGAGCGGACAAGTGCGAGCCTAGGTCGCTGCCGCACTCCACGGCCCAGGACGCGCTGAGCGGGAAGCGCGGTCTACCACGGCTGACCGTGCTGATGGCGCTCCTGCGGGCCCTCGACGTCAGCGACGTTGAGCCGTGGCGCGACGCATGGCGCCGCGCCGAGCTTCACAGGCAAGGGCTGCTCGACCGCCCGAATACCTCGGCGAGCCGTGCCGTCGCATCGGCGCCGACCCGGGCCGCAGGGAGCACCCGCATCGCCGTCGTCAACGTGCAGCGGGGTGCCGCTTTGGTGCAGGAGCTTCCTCTCGAGGATGTGGTGGAGCAACTGGCCGACATGCCCGCATCGGACGCCGCTCGCCGGCTCGACGTGATACCCGTCGAGCGGACCGTCGAGGTCCTGACGGACATGGACGACAAGGTCGGGGGCGAGATCCTGGCCGCGATGCGGCCCACCGCCGCCGCCGCGGCCTTGACCGCCATGGCACCTTCCGCCGCAGCAGAGCTGATATTGAGGATCAGGTACGACCAGCGCACTCAGATCTTCACGTGCCTGCCCGCCGAAGCCGCGCCGGCGATCTTCGCCGAGATGCCGGACTGGATCACCGTCTTGGGCCAGAGCGGGGTGGGACCCGAGAAGGTCGTGCAGTTCCTAGCGCGCGTGCCTTTCGACGACGCAGTTGAGTTCCTCACCAAGCGGTCGGCGGACGCCCCGCAGTGGCTCACCGTCGCGTCCCCCGCTTTTGCGGGGCGGGTGGTGGCGGCAGTGAAACCAGAGCAGGCGGCGGCCTGGCTCGACAGCATCTCGGGGCCGGCTTTCGTCGAGATGGTCGACCATCTCCATCCCTCAGTGTTTCATCCGGCCCTGCCGCACCTGGCGAGGGTTGCGATCCGGGTTCTTCAAGCCCTCGGCGAAGAGCGACTCGTGCGGCTGCTGGCCCGGGCACCGTCCGAGGTGGCGCATGACTGGCTGCGGCACCTCGGGGGCAGGCTGACCCAGGAGTCCTTGGTCCAGATCCGGCAAGCCGCTTTCCGACGGTAACCCAGCTTGATCGGCAAGAGCCCATTCTTAGTGGATAATGTTTCTTATCCGCTGAGTACTCTTGCCATCTCAGCGGATAACGTCTTTGAGACGTGGCTGAAAGTCCGGCCCAAACTCAGTGGATAAGAAGGACGGTGGACCGGATGGCCCGCACCGCGACCGCGAAGGTCGTACCGCTGCGCCCCGCTCACCCGGAGGCGGCGGTGAACCGGGCCCTCGTGGCGCTGCACCGGCACCTCGACCGGTGCGCCCTGTCCGCCAACACCACGAAGGCGTACCGGGCCCGCGCCCGCGCGTACGGCGTATGGCTCACCGCCCACGCTGGCGACCATCCGGACGCCTTCGTTGACCAGGTCGGCGCCGAGGCCGCCGTTACTGCTTGGCGCCGGCACCTCATCGCCGCCAAGGCCAGCCCGTCCACCGTCAACCAGGCCCTCGCCGCCGTCGACCTGCTCTACGAGACTGGCGCCGGCCTGCGGCTGAAGGTCAAGCGGGCTCGCGTGCCCCGCCCCGGCGAACCGGACGCGCTCACCCCGAAGGAGCAGGGCGCGCTTGAGCGGGCCGCCGACCGCCGCGGCGTCCGCGACGCCGCCATCATCGCCCTGCTGCTCTACACCGGCGCCCGCGCCCAGGAGTGCGCCCGCCTCGACGTCGACGACCTCGCCATCACCGCCCGCACCGGCACGATCCGCCTGCACGGCAAGGGCGACGAGGTCCGCCACGTGCCCGTCCCGGCGCGCGCACGCGAGCGGCTCACCGCCTGGATCCGCCACCGCGGCGCCGAGCCGGGACCGTTGTGGACCGGCCAACGCGGCCCGCTCAGCGACTCCGGCATCGCCCAAGTCGTCCTGGCCACAGGCGCCGACGCTGGCCTGCCCGGCCTGCGACCGCACCGGCTCCGTCACACCTACGCCACCCGGCTCCGCCAAGGCGGCGCCGACCCGGCCCAGGTCCAAGCCCTGCTCGGTCACGCCTCTCTCGACACCACCGCCCGCTACTTCCGCGCCGGCGCCGCCGAGCAGGCCGCCGTCGTTGAGCGCATCTTCGACTAGTTCCGCCAAGAGAAGCGGGGGGGGGGGGGGGGGGGGGGGGGGGGGGGGGGGGGGGGGGGGGGGGGGGGGGGGGGGGGGGGGGGGGGGGCGGGGGGGGGGGGGGGGGGGGGGGGGGGGGGGGGGGGGGGGGGGGGGGGGGGGGGGGGGGGGGGGGGGGGGGGGGGG
>NZ_JBNCOB010000050.1:0-5249 GCF_049847285.1 Micromonospora sp. DT62 | reverse complement strand
CTGGCAGACCATTTATGGTTTGTTGGTCTTGGATTCCTTTGGCAACACTTTTTGTTGTCGGGACAGTTTTTCAACAAGTTTTTGTTGGAGAGTTTGATCCTGGCTCAGGACGAACGCTGGCGGCGTGCTTAACACATGCAAGTCGAGCGGAAAGGCCCTTCGGGGTACTCGAGCGGCGAACGGGTGAGTAACACGTGAGCAACCTGCCCTAGGCTTTGGGATAACCCTCGGAAACGGGGGCTAATACCGAATAGGACCACCGGTCGCATGGTTGGTGGTGGAAAGTTTTTCGGCCTGGGATGGGCTCGCGGCCTATCAGCTTGTTGGTGGGGTGATGGCCTACCAAGGCGACGACGGGTAGCCGGCCTGAGAGGGCGACCGGCCACACTGGGACTGAGACACGGCCCAGACTCCTACGGGAGGCAGCAGTGGGGAATATTGCACAATGGGCGGAAGCCTGATGCAGCGACGCCGCGTGAGGGATGACGGCCTTCGGGTTGTAAACCTCTTTCAGCAGGGACGAAGCGTAAGTGACGGTACCTGCAGAAGAAGCACCGGCCAACTACGTGCCAGCAGCCGCGGTAAGACGTAGGGTGCGAGCGTTGTCCGGATTTATTGGGCGTAAAGAGCTCGTAGGCGGCTTGTCGCGTCGACCGTGAAAACTTGGGGCTCAACTCCAAGCCTGCGGTCGATACGGGCAGGCTAGAGTTCGGTAGGGGAGACTGGAATTCCTGGTGTAGCGGTGAAATGCGCAGATATCAGGAGGAACACCGGTGGCGAAGGCGGGTCTCTGGGCCGATACTGACGCTGAGGAGCGAAAGCGTGGGGAGCGAACAGGATTAGATACCCTGGTAGTCCACGCTGTAAACGTTGGGCGCTAGGTGTGGGGGGCCTCTCCGGTTCCCTGTGCCGCAGCTAACGCATTAAGCGCCCCGCCTGGGGAGTACGGCCGCAAGGCTAAAACTCAAAGGAATTGACGGGGGCCCGCACAAGCGGCGGAGCATGCGGATTAATTCGATGCAACGCGAAGAACCTTACCTGGGTTTGACATGGCCGCAAAACTCGCAGAGATGTGAGGTCCTTCGGGGGCGGTCACAGGTGGTGCATGGCTGTCGTCAGCTCGTGTCGTGAGATGTTGGGTTAAGTCCCGCAACGAGCGCAACCCTCGTTCGATGTTGCCAGCGCGTTATGGCGGGGACTCATCGAAGACTGCCGGGGTCAACTCGGAGGAAGGTGGGGATGACGTCAAGTCATCATGCCCCTTATGTCCAGGGCTTCACGCATGCTACAATGGCCGGTACAATGGGCTGCGATACCGTGAGGTGGAGCGAATCCCAAAAAGCCGGTCTCAGTTCGGATCGGGGTCTGCAACTCGACCCCGTGAAGTCGGAGTCGCTAGTAATCGCAGATCAGCAACGCTGCGGTGAATACGTTCCCGGGCCTTGTACACACCGCCCGTCACGTCACGAAAGTCGGCAACACCCGAAGCCGGTGGCCCAACCCTTGTGGAGGGAGCCGTCGAAGGTGGGGCTGGCGATTGGGACGAAGTCGTAACAAGGTAGCCGTACCGGAAGGTGCGGCTGGATCACCTCCTTTCTAAGGAGCACCTTCCGACGAAAGTCGGTAAGGAGCCCGCACTGCCCGAATGTGGTGGTGGGGTGCTCAATGGCGGAGACACTGGCGAGTTTTCTCCTGGCAACGGCCGGGTTCTTCCTAGTACAGCTGCCCCTGGGGTGGTGGGAACGGGGTCCTGGTGCGGCTGGGAGGAGACGGATAGCACCCTGTTGGGTCCTGAAAGAACAACCGGTGGTTGTTTCTTTCGGAGCCTTGTGCGGAACGTGAGTTTCGTGGGCTGCCAGGCATGGCCTGGTGTGGCATACCGCCGGCGGTGGTCGGGTTTGGTGTCGCACGGATCGGGTTGTGGGTTGGTCGTTTGTTGAGAATTGCACAGTGGACGCGAGCATCTTTGTGGTCAAGTTGTCAAGGGCGAACGGTGAATGCCTTGGCACCAGGAGCCGATGAAGGACGTGGGAGGCCGCGATAGGCCTGGGGGAGCTGTCAACCAAGCTGTGATCCCAGGGTGTCCGAATGGGGAAACCTGGCTGGAGTCATGTCCAGTCACCCACACCTGAACACATAGGGTGTGTGGAGGGAACGCGGGGAAGTGAAACATCTCAGTACCCGTAGGAAGAGAAAACAATTTAGTGATTCCGTGAGTAGTGGCGAGCGAAAGCGGATCGAGGCTAAACCGGTTGCGTGTGATACCTGTCAGGGGTTGCGTGGTCGGGGTTGTGGGACCCTGCTGAACAAGCTGACACTTGTTCGAGAAGTTACAAAGTCAGTGGCTAGTCGAACAGTCTGGAATGGCTGACCGTAGACGGTGAAAGTCCGGTAGGTGAAAGTTGCTGACCTTCTGTGGGTGTTCCCGAGTAGCGGCGGACCCCTGAAATCTGCCGTGAATCTGCCAGGACCACCTGGTAAGCCTAAATACTTCCTGGTGACCGATAGCGGACGAGTACCGTGAGGGAATGGTGAAAAGTACCCCGGGAGGGGAGTGAAATAGTACCTGAAACCGTTCGCCTACAATCCGTCGGAGCCTTGCGGGGTGACGGCGTGCCTTTTGAAGAATGAGCCTGCGAGTTAGTGGCATGTGGCGAGGTTAACCCGTGTGGGGGAGCCGTAGCGAAAGCGAGTCTGAATAGGGCGTTCAGTCGCGTGTCCTAGACCCGAAGCGGAGTGATCTAGCCATGGGCAGGCTGAAGCGCGGGTAAGACCGCGTGGAGGGCCGAACCCACCAACGTTGAAAAGTTGGGGGATGACCTGTGGTTAGGGGTGAAAGGCCAATCAAACTCCGTGATAGCTGGTTCTCCCCGAAATGCATTTAGGTGCAGCGTCGCGTGTTTCTTGCCGGAGGTAGAGCACTGGATGGTCTAGGGGGCCCACAAGCTTACCGAAATCAGCCAAACTCCGAATGCCGGTAAGTGAGAGCGCGGCAGTGAGACTGCGGGGGATAAGCTTCGTAGTCGAGAGGGAAACAGCCCAGATCACCAGCTAAGGCCCCTAAGCGTGTGCTAAGTGGAAAAGGATGTGGGGTCGCATAGACAACCAGGAGGTTGGCTTAGAAGCAGCCACCCTTTAAAGAGTGCGTAATAGCTCACTGGTCAAGTGGTTCCGCGCCGACAATGTAGCGGGGCTCAAGCACACCGCCGAAGCTGTGGCATTCACATTTTTACCTCGCTTGGACTTGATTCCTTGTGCAGGTGTGTGGATGGGTAGGGGAGCGTCGTGCCGGGGGTGAAGCAGCGGGGTGACCCAGTTGTGGACGCGGCACGAGTGAGAATGCAGGCATGAGTAGCGAAAGAAGGGTGAGAAACCCTTCCGCCGGATGACCAAGGGTTCCAGGGCCAGGCTAATCCGCCCTGGGTGAGTCGGGACCTAAGGCGAGGCCGAGAGGCGTAGTCGATGGACAACGGGTTGATATTCCCGTACCCGCGAAAGAGCGTCCCTGATGAACCTCGTTGTGCTAACCACCCGAACTGGCTGCGATCTTCGGATCAAGGTTGGGGAGCGTGGGAACCTGGCGGGTAGTAGTCAAGCGATGGGGTGACGCAGGAAGGTAGCTGAGCCCGGCCGGTGGTTGTGCCGGGGTAAGCGTGTAGGCCGTGCTGTAGGCAAATCCGCAGCACATGTAGGCTGAGACGTGATGCCGAGCCGATTCAGGTGAAGTCAGTGATCCTATGCTGCCGAGAAAAGCCTCTAGCGAGTTCTTAGCGGCCCGTACCCCAAACCGACACAGGTGGTCAGGTAGAGAATACCGAGGCGATCGGGCGAACTGTGGTTAAGGAACTCGGCAAATTGCCCCCGTAACTTAGGGAGAAGGGGGGCCGGAGACGTGAAGCCCCGCGCGGGTGGAGCGTTGTATGGCCGCAGAGAGCAGGGGGAAGCGACTGTTTACTAAAAACACAGGTCCATGCGAAGAAGTAATTCGATGTATATGGACTGACGCCTGCCCGGTGCTGGAACGTTAAGGGGACCTGTTAGCTCTTCGGGGCGAAGCGGAGAACTTAAGCGCCAGTAAACGGCGGTGGTAACTATAACCATCCTAAGGTAGCGAAATTCCTTGTCGGGTAAGTTCCGACCTGCACGAATGGCGTAACGACTTCCCCACTGTCTCAACCACAGGCCCGGCGAAATTGCATTACGAGTAAAGATGCTCGTTACGCGCGGCAGGACGGAAAGACCCCGGGACCTTTACTATAGCTTGACATTGGTATCCGAATTAGCTTGTGTAGGATAGGTGGGAGCCGGTGAAGTCCATACGCCAGTATGGGTGGAGGCAATCTTGAAATACCACTCTGGTTGATTTGGGTATCTAACTTCGGACCGTTATCCGGTTCAGGGACAGTGTCTGGTGGGTAGTTTAACTGGGGCGGTTGCCTCCTAAAGGGTAACGGAGGCGCCCAAAGGTTCCCTCAGCCTGGTTGGCAATCAGGTGTTGAGTGCAAGTACACAAGGGAGCTTGACTGTGAGACTGACAGGTCGAGCAGGGACGAAAGTCGGGACTAGTGATCCGGCACTTGCGAGTGGAAGCGGTGTCGCTCAACGGATAAAAGGTACCCCGGGGATAACAGGCTGATCTTCCCCAAGAGTCCATATCGACGGGATGGTTTGGCACCTCGATGTCGGCTCGTCGCATCCTGGGGCTGTAGCAGGTCCCAAGGGTTGGGCTGTTCGCCCATTAAAGCGGTACGCGAGCTGGGTTTAGAACGTCGTGAGACAGTTCGGTCCCTATCCGCCGTGCGCGTAGGATACTTGAGAAGGGCTGTCCCTAGTACGAGAGGACCGGGACGGACGAACCTCTGGTGTGCCAGTTGTCCCGCCAGGGGCACGGCTGGTTAGCTACGTTCGGAAGGGATAACCGCTGAAAGCATCTAAGCGGGAAGCTCGCTTCAAGATGAGGTATCCCACCCCACTTTGTGGGGGTAAGGCCCCCAGCTAGACGACTGGGTTGATAGGCCGGAAATGTAAGCCCGGTAACGGGTTCAGTTGACCGGTACTAATAGGCCGAGGACTTGACTACTAAGCTGCTACGCGTCCACTGTGCAACTCTCGATAAACGAACAACAGACCACATGGTTGGTGTTGTTTGATATGTCGATAGAGTTACGGCG
Organism: Micromonospora sp. DT62; assembly: GCF_049847285.1. Lineage (NCBI taxonomy): Bacteria > Bacillati > Actinomycetota > Actinomycetes > Micromonosporales > Micromonosporaceae > Micromonospora > Micromonospora sp. DT62. Next base: position 78 of record NZ_JBNCOB010000050.1, on the reverse strand, counting down.
GTCATGGCGGAGGGGAAACGCCCGGTTACATTCCGAACCCGGAAGCTAAGCCCTCCAGCGCCGATGGTACTGCACTCG
>NZ_JBNCOB010000049.1:0-8897 GCF_049847285.1 Micromonospora sp. DT62 | reverse complement strand
CCCCTAGAAGACACCACGGTCAGTCAGAGGCTGAGTCAGACCGACCGGGTGACCCGCTCCCACATCATCACTGTCAGGGGTGAGGGGCAAGTCCGTACGCGGCTGCAGCCGCGAACGCAGACCAAGCGGCCGGCCCGAAGGTGAGCGCCGGACCAGCCGGGTCCTTCGAATCGCGGACGGCGACGATGCCGGGGAGGTTCGTGGCGACCTCGACGCACGCGCCGCCGTTGTCCCCGCTGCGGGTGCTCTTACGCCAGATGGCGCTGGTCTGGTCAGTCATGATGCATCTCCCCAATGATCCGCTTGATCATGTCTCTTGATTCTGCCTCGCCCAGCGCCAGCGCCTCCAGGCCCTGCCACACACGTTCGTAGGCGGCCAACTCGTCCTGCTTGTCGAGATAGAGCGCCCCAGTGAGCGACTCGCTGTAGATGACCGATGGCTCGGGTGCGGCTCGACCACCCTTGGTCGGAGGAAAGTCGAGGATCATGAAGGTGCCGGCGACGGCGCCTGGCTGTGGCCCGGCGGCCAACGGCAGCACCCGCACCGACACGTTCGGCAGGTCGGACAGCTTAATGATGTGGTCGAGTTGGGCGGCCATGACAGTCGGAGTGCCAACCGTTCGCCGAAGCACCGTCTCGGACAATATCGACTTCAGTCGGGGAGCCGCCGGGAGTCGTCGACTCAGGAGAGCCTGTCGTTGAAGCCGCACCTGGACGGCTCGCTCTCGTTCCTCGTCGTTCAGCAGCCCTCCGAGACGGAAGAGTGCCCGAGCGTACTCCTTGGTCTGCACGATCCCGGGAATCAGCGACTCGTCATAACCCCTGAGCCGGGATGCGGCGGATTCCAGGCCGACGTACAGCTCGAACCAGCTCGGGACCGCGTCCCCGTACGCGTGCCACCAGCCCTTGGACTTCGTCTCCGTGGCGAGCCCGCGCATCGCCTCGGTCATCTCGGCGGACACCCCGTACAGCTCGCACATCGCCTTGACGTCGAGCACCCGGACCGGGCCCATGCCGCACTCGATCCGCCAGATCTTCTGCCGGCTGTATTCGAGGGCCTCGGCGGCGGCGTCGAGGGTCACGCCCGCCTCGGTGCGGTACTGGCGTAGCAGCCGGCCGAGTTGCCGGCGCGGCACGGTCGATCCGACATCCTCGGTCACCCGGACACTCCCTGATTCCATCGCGCAACGCTGCGTCACCTTGCCATGTAACAGCTATCGGTGGCAGCAAAGAAAGTCAATACTTCTGGGGAGAATTCTGGTGTGGAACGTTGCTTTGATGCTGCGGACCGTCACAGGATGACCACAGGCCCTGGTGTCGTACCGCTGATCGAAGCTGCGGCGGCAGGGCGGGGTGGCCCGTGCGTGCGGGGAGGATGGACGGGCCACCCCTTCCAGTCCACGAGGGAGAGGCAGGCAGCAGATGAGCGTCCGCAACCAGCGATTTGGAGCGACCTACCGCTCCTCGGCGTACACCAGTCTGCTGCCGTGGCAGGTGCGCGAGCGCCGCTTCAAGCCGGTCGGGCTCGGACGCCGCGGCCTGGAACCGGCCGACGTCTACGACTTCCTCGACCGCGTCGCCGGCGACATGGCCAACGTCTACGCCGACCTGGCCGCCAGCCGCCGGGAGACCGCCGTCATCAAGGACGCGTTGCGCCGCTGGCAGTCCGAGCAGGCCCGCGCCCGCACCGACCGGGGACACGAGGCATGACCCAGCGGTACGTCATTCACCTGCCCGTCGCCGCCGCCGACCTGCCGGCCGCGCAGCGGCTGGCCCGGGTGATCAGCCGTTGGCTGCTGGTGCTGCCGCAGACCGACCCGGGGGAGAGCACCGTTTCGGAAGAGGATAACCAGCACGTACGCCACCGGGTCTTCTGTGACCTGCGGATGCCCGGCGGCCGGCGCTGCCTGCTCCGTGCCGACCACGACGGCGCCTGCTCCCGCCGCCTGCCCCGGTGAGCATCCGACCGAACGCCGGGTGATTTTAAGCCGAGCAGGTTCGCTACTCGGGATAGCCAGCGGAGTAGGTCGCGTCCACGAGCTCTTGGAGGTGTCGGATGACCGAGGCCTTGTGGTCCGTCTCCGGAAGTTGCTGCTCGCCGGCCTTGATAAGCCCGCTTCGCCAGTGGCGGACGATCTCGTGCTGAGCCTCTCTGGGCAACTGGTCGATCCAGAGGGACCCCAGGTTGTTGTCAATGATCTCTTGTAGGTGGTCAGCAGCTTCCTGGTCGGAAAGCCGTTCGACCAAGAACTCCAGTGTCCAGTCGAAGAGACCCCCGGTGGCGGTCCAGTCGACCCCGGGCTTCAGCACGATCAGGCCGGCCATCACTTCCCCACGATGAATACCCGTGGACCGAGATCACGGTCCGCTATGAACTGCTCGATCCTGGCTGTCTGCTCGACCGAGAACTTCGAGACGTCAACGGGCACGAGCTCGGCCTTGTCCAGGTGTCGTTCGATCTGATATTGAAGCTGCGGCCACTGCCGGTCGAAGAACTGGCCGGGGAAGTTACCGACGGCATCATATGTGCGCCCCGCGTCGTCGACCCAGTCGGCCGAGGAATCCGCAGGGGCGCGACTGAGTTGAACGCCGAGGAGTTGTTCCAGCCGTACCGCGGTTTCGGCCTCGCCTGGCCTGAACTTCCCGGTCGCTGGGTCCATGCCGAGAGCATGGACGCGTGCTTCCTCGCTGGCGTGTCGAGCGGGGGGCTCATGAGGCGTCCCGGGAGTCGAGGCGCCGTCACCGGATCTGCCTGGTCGACTGCTGGCAAGCCGCCCCAGCGCCTGCTTCAGCTTCTCGATCAGGTCACCGAGCCGCCGGATCTCCGGCATCAGCCGCCGCAGGCTCGCCAGCAGTGCCCGCAGCAGCCGCGCGATCCGTGCCGCCCAGGACGCCACCAACGTCGTCACCTGCTCCACCACCAGCGGCGCGGCGAACCCGCCGGTGACGACCAGTTCGCCGGCGTACACGATGAGCCGGGAGACGCAGGTGGCGATGGCGTCGCGGACCAGCAGCCGAACGGCGGCGACCAGGCCGGCGGCTCCCTCGGTGATGGCGGCGAGGGTGTCGGCGCCCTGGGCCAGCCCGCCGATGGCCTGCTGCTGATCGGCGGCCCAGGCGCGGTAGGCGGGGCCGGCGCCGCCACCCCAGCTCGCGACGTCGGTGCGGACGGCGGCGGCCAGGTCGGCGGCTTCCCTGCGCAGCGACGCGGCGACGTTGCGCCAGGTCTGGGCGTGGGCGGTGATCTGCGCCGGGTCGCCCGCGAGCCAGTCCAGCGCCTCGCTGAGCGGCTTGACGTGCTCGATCAGCCAGGCAATGCCGTACTGGAGCAGCGCGCCGACCGGGTCGGAGACGAAGGCCAGGGCGTCCAGCCCGGCGCTGACGACGCCGAGGGTGCCGTCGATCCAGCTGCCGTTGCGGACGCCCTGGGCGATCAGCTCGATGTCCTCGCAGATCCAGACGCCGGCCCAGGCGCTGGGCGGGGTGTCGGCGGCCGCGGCGACGAGCGGGTTGGTGGTCACTCCTTGTGCCGTATCCGCTGTAGCGACCGCTCGGCCCGAGCGTCGGCGGCCCGGTAGCGGTCGGCGCCCGTCCGCAGCCTGTCGGCCGTGTCGCGCACCGAGCCGGCCGCGGTGCCGATGCCCTGGACCAGGGTCTGCTGGAGGCCGTCGAGCAGCACCGGCATGATCGCGCAGAGCTGCCCGTAGGCCTCGGCGCCCAACCGGACGTGCTGGCCGGCCTGGCGGGCGGTGTCGAGGCTGTCGGCGCGGCGGTCGAGGCGTGCGGCGTGGCGGGTCAGGCCGTCGGGGTCGACCTGGATGCCGTCACCGCCGGGCATCCGGGGTGTCCCGGTCGGGATCCAGCCGGCGGCGGTACGACTCGACAAGCGCCGCCGCTGTCGGATCCTCGGCGCCGAGGACGCCCGTGGTCGCCTCGGTGATGCTGCTCAGCAGATCGGCATGAGCGGCTCGGGTGGTCGCCAGGATCTGCCGGGCGGTGTGCGCCGCGGAGTGTTGTCGGGTGCGTTCGTCCAGCCGCAGGTCGACCAGCAGGCCCGACGAGTCGACGGTGACCTCGATCGTCCGATCAGGGTTGGTCGCCGTGCCTCTCATCGCCTGCACCTGCGAAGCCAGCTCCTTGGCCCGGGCCGCCCGGTCCACGATGGACGCTTCCCAGTCGTCGAGCCGACGCGTTGCCTCGTCCAGCGCGGCTTCGTCCGCCCACATGCCTGACCCTCCCCAGGGCATCGACGCCGACCGGTCCGCGTCGCCGACACGTTACCAACCGGTGGCGCTGCGTGGTGTGCCGCTGGCGGTGCCGACTGCGGCCTGGACCGGTGCGGCGCTCGATGGCCCGGCGATGGCCGCGATCTGCTCAAGGTGGGCCGTGTTGACCAACCTCGGCATCGCACCCACGAGCGCTCCCTGAGCCCGACCGGCGCGCCAAAAATCCATTGTAGACGGACGGCTGAGGCCTGAGGTGGGGACGCTGGCTAGGTTTGGGGCATGGCACACGGGAGCTACACCGCCGACGGCAGCTACTGGACGGTACGCAAGCACGGCTCGACCTTCTGGGTCGTACGCATCAGGAACGAGAACGGGACCTATCGGCGGTTGCAGTGGTGGGGCGGCTACCGGCATGCCGGTCACGCGGCCCGTGCGGCTGCGCAGTTGGCCTATCGGCAGGCCCGGGAGGACGTGGTCAAGGAACTTCGCGGCAGCCTGCACAGGGAGTTGGAGCGTGTCGGCCTCGGCGCCCTGCCCACGCCCGCCCCGCTGCGCCCGGACGCGTCGGTGCTGCCGCCCGACGAGGAGACGTCTGACGCCGAGGACTGACGGCGGGCTGCGTGCGCGGGCTCGTGTACATCTTGGGGGTGTTGTCGGCGGCGCACTCAGCCCTTCTCGTCCTCCCCGCGCTGGCGTTGCGTACGCTCGGCGATTCCGCTGGAGAGCCTGCCCACCACCGACCTGGTCCGGCCGAAGGTCTCCACGCCGAAGTGCTTGGCGGCGCCGACGCCCTCCGTGCCGGTCACGAGCATCTTGTCCCGCACCTCCACGCCCGTATCGAGGACCTTGTCCCGCACCTCCACGGCCGCGTCGAGCCACCGTCTCGCGTCCAACGACTGGCGATCGCGTGCGATGCCGAGCCGTCCGTGGAAGTCGACGACGACGGTCGCGACATGGTTCCTCGACTGCACCGTCGCCCGGGACGAGGTGGGGTTCAACAGCACCTTCGTGTTGGCCGTGCCGGCAGCCGCATCCATCCGGGCCATCAGCCGCTCGGTGCTGCGTGAGATGAGTTCCAGCCGGTTCTGCCGTGCCGCCCGGAGCGCGAGCAGGTGCTCGTCCATCTCCTCCGGAGACGCGTCCAGCACCCGGTCGAGTTCGAGTACGGCGATCGCGTCCTGAAGCTGGAAGCAGCGAGCCAGCACGGCGAGCCACTCCTGCACCCTCAACTCGGCTTCCCTGCAGGTCTTGGCGAGATCGGCGACCTTGGTCTTCCGCTCCATCTTCTCCGCGAGCGCGTCGAGCTGACGTAGCGCGTACGCCTGGGTGCGGGCGATCGTCACCGGCGTGGCCTGGACCTTCGACCACGTGACCTCGGAGACCCGGCCCACCCGGTCCCGGATCGTCATGGCCTCCCCGAGCACGAGGTCCACCCCGATCATGTCCGCCAGCACGGCGTCCTTCTGGGCGCGAAGCACATCGTCGACCTTCTCGTCGATCAACGCCAGATACTCGGTGATCTCCTCCATGCTCTGCTTCATCGCGAGCTGCGCCATGAGCCCCGCCGCACCGGTCAGCAGCGCCGGGTTGCTCAGCAGCGCCCCTGGAGTGGTGACGATCTCCAGAAGCCCCTTGATCTTGCCGTTCTCGGTCAGCACAGCACGGCTGAAGTCTGACTCCGAACCCTTCATGAGGGGGAACTGCTTCATGGCCCGCGCGGACTCTTCGGTCAACTTGACCCAGCGGCCCGAGTTGGCGGAGATCTCGGCACTCGCCTTCGCGATGCTGGAGCCGGCACCGAGGGCAGACTGGAGCCGCTTCAGCCCGAGGTCCTTCGACGGCAGCCGCTCAGAGGTGAGGAACCGGTCGACAGCCGCCGGACTCCCGATGACCGCGAAGCCATCGCCGTCACTGATCAGCTGGATCTCGTCGTCCATCGTCGGCTCCTCAAGTGTGGGCGGGGGAAGCGGCACAGGACGTCGCGCGTCGAGGGACCGCAGCGACTCGTCCATCGGCCGGCGGCGGTCAGCGTAGTGGGCAGGTGGGAGGCTGTGCGCCGATCATCGCGGCTTCGTCCTGTCGTGAATGCGACTCGCCATCCGTTCACGACGGCCACCGTGCACGCGGAGCGGCGCAGGACGATTGCGGACGGGCGCCTGAACTGGGTCGTCGACATGGCCGCGCTGAACGACGCCCGTGGCTCGCAGGGAGACGGCGGCGGTCGACAGGCGTACGGCTGTGGGCTTCTCCGCGAATCCGCCGACCAGCCAGGAGGCGGCCTACCGGGACGGCAGCGGGGCGGCCGGGCGTACCGCGGTGAACTGGGCGTGCTCCTCCCGGGTGGCGGAGAGCAGCAGTAGCCACTCGTCGCAGCCCTGCCACGGATAGAGGTCGGCGGCGCCGCCGCGTACGACGCGGGGCCCGTCGCCGGTGCGCGGCCGGGCGTCCGCCGGTGCGTCCGCGGAACCGGGGATCCACACGTCGGCGCAGATCTCCCCAGCCGAGCCCATCGCCGCCAGGCCGAAGGCGTTCTCCCCGGCGGCTGTGCGCTCCTCGTCGCCGAAGTCGTCGAGGATCTGGTCCTCGTCGGGTTTGCCGTCGCCGCGGAACGTCAGCGTGGTGGTGCCCGCGCGGGCCGCGTACTCCCACTCGGCTTCGCCGGGCAGCCGGAACGGCAGGGCCTCAAGCAGGTCGTCGAGGTCGTCCTCGATGCAGGCTGTGGTGGTGTCCTCGTCGGCGTAGTCGTCCTCGTAGTCGGGCAGCCAGTGCCGGACCTGCGCGACCGTCAGCGGGTGCCGGGCGATCAGGAACGGTTCGACCCGCACCTCCCGCACCGGCTGGGCGTCCTTGGCGGCGGCGAAGAAGGGCTCGAGGGTGTCCTCGGCTCCTCCGTCGCGCTCGATGGCGCGTACGGCCTCCAGTTCCGCCTCGGACAGACCCATGCGGAACGTGCCGCCGGGCACCCTCCGGAACAGCACGCCCGCCGCGGTGTGCCGCCAGGCCGGACGCCCCGCCACGGTCTCCTCGGTCCACACGGCACCGAACGCTAGCAGCCGAGGTTTCTGTGCCCGGGCGGTGTCAGAAAGCCAGGCAAGACGATCTGGACCACGAGCAGCACGGTGCGACCCGTTCCTGTAATTCGTGAGCGGTCCGCCAGAATGCAAGCACGGTCAACGATGCTGGCCGGTTCGTCGTTGTGGCATCCACCGGGCGCCGCCCGCTCACCAGGTGCCGTCGTCGCGGACGCGGGCCGGCGCCCGGCCGAGCAGCAGGGTGGTCAGCGCGGCGTCGATGTCCTCGCCGAGGAACCACTCGCCGGCCTGGTCCAACGCGAAGACCCGCCCCCGCTCGTCGACGGCGAAGATGCTGTCACCGTGCTCGGACCCGACGGGAAAGAGTCGAGTCCCGAGCACGGCGGCGAAGTCGGCGAGCGTGTCAGCCGAGTGTGCGCTCCGGAGCGGGTTGGTCGTGAACCGACTGATCCAGACCTGCTCGCCGGGGCCCCGGCGGCTGCTCACGATCGCGGGGAAGGCGGTCAGCGCCCGCTCGGCCGCTGTGGAGGGCGCGTGGCGGTGCAGCTGGCCGGCGACCTCGCACGTCTCCCGGATCGCCCCGGCGGCCAGGGCCGGATTGAACTCACTGTCCTCCCAGCCTCCCTCCATCAGCGCGTCGGCCACGGCAGCCGGGAAGCGGCCCGGATGATGCGGAACCTGTGGTTGCGGGTGCCAGTCCGAGGTGAAGGCCAGGTCCGCCCAGGACAACGCGTTGAAGTGGACCAGGAAGTTGAGGCACGAGTCGCAGGCTCTTTCCGCCCTGCCGCCGTACGGATCGCCCGGCTCCCGCACTCGGAACACCTCGAGGCGGGCGTCGCCCAGCAGCGTCTCCGCGTCGGCCATGCCGAGTGGGGCGATGCCGGCGGCGGCGCGGTGGTGGTCGTGGTGGTGCAGGACGTCGGAGACGACGATCAGCTCGGCGTGCCGGTCGCCGCCGCGTACGAGGTGTCCGGCGGGTTGGTCGTCCAGGTAGGACCGCACGAGTGGGTGGTGGTTGAGGATGATGTCGCCCTTGGCGCCCTGGGCGCGGAAGAGTCGTCCCTCGACCGTCAGGTGCGCTGCCGTGTTGGGGGTCGGCAGGCGGTGGATCTCGCGGAGGAGTTGGCTGGCGGGATCGACGGTGCGGGGGGCGTCGGGGCCTTGCGGGCGGCTGCGGCGGTACATCTGTGCGACCACGTCGGTGGGTACGCGTGGCCAGGTGGTCGTCTCGCCGGTGACCTTGTCGACGACGGTGGTGGGTAGGTCGCCGGGCATCGTGTTCGCCTCGATGGGCACGGTGGAGGTGATGGCGTAGCCGAGGTCGAACTCGTCGACGTGGGGGTGGCAGTCGTGTCCCAGGCGTTGTGACTCGCGGCGGGCCCACACGGCGGCGAGTTGCTCGGCCTGCTGGCGGTCGATCACGGCTTGAAAGTACCGGACCCCACGGATTCGTGGCGCCCGGTATGGTTCGCCCTACCGACGGTAACCGGGGGAGGGTGGCGTTGGCCGAGAGTGTGGACCGGGACGCCAATCGCGCGCTGCGGGCGCGGTTCGACGTGGTCCGGTCGGTGGACGCCAACGTGCGGACGGATGCGGCGAGTGCGGGGCGGCTCGGTCGTGTCGGCGACCGGCACCAGCA
>NZ_JBNCOB010000048.1:0-21650 GCF_049847285.1 Micromonospora sp. DT62 | reverse complement strand
CAAGGGTCACATCCACTGCCGCCAGCCATCAGCCCATCACGTACGGACCGACCCGGCCAGCCTCACAGTCAGCGCAGGAGGCCGAGCAGGTGGGGCAGGACTCCCGAGGTGGCCAGGATGACCACGCCGATGGCGATGAAGACCGCCGGGACGAGCCAGTGGCCCGCGCGCCCGACGAGCCGCGTCACCCGGGGGTGCCCGCCCAGCCACGCCCCGGCGGCGCACCACAGCGCGATGAGCACCACGAAGACCAGCAGGAAGACCGCGCCGTCGGCCGGGCCGAGCGCCCGGAACACCGGCACGTAGACGGCGATGTTGTCGGCGCCGTTGGCGATCGTCACCCCGGCCACGCCGAGCGTCGAGCCGACCACCGCCGGGGCGTCGTCGGCGTCGTCACGCAGCAGCGCGCGGACGCCGAGGGCGACCGGCAGCAGGCCGAGCAGCCCGGTCCACGGCTCGGGCACCACGAGCAGCCCGGCCGCGACCACCGTGCTGGCCAGCGCGAGCGCGCCGATGCCCAGGTACTGCCCGGCGACGATCTGCCAGGTGCGGGGCCGGCCGGTGGTGCGGGCGGCGACGAAGAACAGGGTCAGGACGACGATGTCGTCGATGTTGGTGGCGGTGAACACCACGGCGGCGCCGGCCGCGGTGCCCAACAGGTCGATCACGCCAGCAGGGTACGGCGCGGTCACCCGTCACGCCTGGCGCCGAGGGGCGGGCGGGCCCCGGGCGGCGTCGGGAGCATCACGCTATCGGGAAGCTGACATTGCATAGCGTGTCGGTTGGCGAAGAGTTGATATCTGGCGCATGATCGTTCGAGGCGGTCTAATAGGTGGGACCGTATCCGAACCGCACAGTCTGGGACGTGAGGACACAGCATGGCAGCCACTGGCACAGCCACCAGCACTGAGAAGGGTCGCCGGATCGTCGGAGCCGAGCGTCAGACGCTCGCCAAGGACCTGGTAAAGCGGTACACCTCGGGTGAGAGCATCCGCGCGCTCGCGGCCTCGACTGGCCGTTCCTACGGGTTCATCCACCGGGTGCTCACCGAGTCCGGGGTTCAGCTGCGGCAGCGTGGCGGCGCCCGACGCCGCAAGAAGGCGTGACCCGCCCACCAGCGTCGTCCATCAGCGCCGCTCCCCGGGTCGCTCGGTGACCGCCGAGGCGACCGGGGTCCGGCTGGAATGCGACGGGCCGGTCGCGACGGTCACGTTGTGCCGGCCCGACGTGCTCAACGCGCAGACCCCGGCGATGTGGCGCGCGATGAGCGACTTCTCGCGGGACCTCCCCGGCGACGTCCGGGTCGTGGTCGTACGCGGCGAGGGGCGGGCGTTCTCCGCCGGCCTCGACCTGTCGGTGGCCGGTGCCTCCGGCCCGGGGTCGTTCGCCGAGCTGGCCACCCTGCCTGAGCAGGAGTGCGCCGACCGGATCGCGGAATACCAGGGCGGCTTCACCTGGCTGCACCGTCCCGACGTCGTCTCCGTCGCCGCCGTGCAGGGGCACGCGATCGGTGCCGGCTTCCAGCTGGCGCTCGCCTGCGACCTGCGCGTGCTCGCCGAGGACGCGAAGCTCTCCATGGCCGAGGTGACGCTCGGCCTGGTCCCGGATCTCGCCGGCACCGGCCGCCTGGTCGACCTGGTCGGCTACAGCCGTGCCCTGGAGATCTGCGCGACCGGCCGGCGGATGGACGCCGCCGAGGCGGACCGGATCGGCCTGGCCACCCTCGTGGTGCCGAACGCCGAGCTGGACGCCGCGGTGCGTGATCTGACCGCCGGGCTGCTGGCCAACGACCGCAACGCGGTGGTGGAGATCAAGGCCCTGCTGGCCGGCGCGACCGGCCGGTCCGCCGCCGACCAGCAGCGGGCCGAGCGGGAGGCGCAGACCCGCCGGCTGCGTGACCTCGCCGGACGGGGAGAGTAAGTCGTAAGGACCGTTCGGGAAGATCAGGGTTACGGTCGAGGTTGTCAGAGTCGTCGGGAGAATTGACCTGACGGTGCGGTCAGCCCGACGACCCGGAGGTGAACGTGTCCCACTCGATGTCGGGCGGCGGCATGACCGGTTGGAGCATGCTCCGGTCGATGCGCAACCGCGACGAGATCTCCACCCACCGACTCAAGCGCGGGGTGGCCGGCAGGATCGTGGCCTTCGCCGGGCCCTACCGCCGTGACATCGTCGTCTTCCTGGTCACGGTGGTGCTGGCCGCCGTCATCGGCGTCGCCACCCCGGTGCTCGCCGGCGACGTCATCGACACGATCACCCGGGGCGGCGCCGACGCCGGCCGCGCGGTGGTCCGGCTGGCCCTCGTCATCGCCGGGCTGGCGGTGTTCGACGCGCTGCTCTCTCTCGCCCAGCGGTGGTACTCGGCCCGCATCGGCGAGGGCATCATCCTCGACCTGCGCACCCGGGTCTACGACCACGTCCAGCGGATGCCGCTGCAGTTCTTCACCCGCACCCAGACCGGTGCGCTGGTCAGCCGGCTCAACAACGACGTGCTCGGCGCGCAGCGGGCGTTCACCTCGACGCTGTCCGGGGTGGTCAGCAACGTCATCCAGCTCGTGCTCACCGCCGCGGTGATGTTCACCCTCTCCTGGCAGATCACCGCGCTCTCCCTGGTGATGCTGCCGGTCTTCATCATTCCGGCCCGCCGGGTCGGCAAGCGGCTCGCCGAGATCACCCGCGAGTCCTACAACCTCGACGCGAAGATGAACGCGACGATGACCGAGCGGTTCGGCGTCTCGGGCGCGTTGCTCGTCAAGCTCTTCGGCCAGCCCGAGGTGGAGGCGCGCCGGTTCGCCGGGCGGGCCGAGCGGGTCCGCGACATCGGCATCCAGTCCGCGATGTACTCGCGGACCTTCTTCGTGGCGATGCTGCTGGTCGCCTCGCTGGCCCAGGCGCTCACCTACGGGCTCGGCGGCTGGCTGGCGGTCACCGGCAACGTCAGCGCCGGCACCGTGGTGACCCTCGCCCTGCTGCTCACCCGCCTCTACGGCCCGCTGACCGCGCTGTCCAACGTCCGGGTCGACGTGATGAGCGCGCTGGTCTCCTTCGACCGGGTCTTCGAGGTGCTCGACCTGAAGCCGACGATCGAGGAGAGGCCCGGCGCGGTGCCGGTGCCCCGGGCCAGCGGCCGGGTCGAGTTCCGCGACGTCCGGTTCCGCTACCCCAGCGCCGCCGAGATCTCGCTCGCCAGCCTGGAGGAGGTCGCCGCCCTCGACCGTACGATCAACGAGCCCGTGCTCAAGGGCGTCTCGTTCGCGGTCGAGCCGGGGCAGATGGTGGCGCTGGTCGGCCCCTCCGGCGCCGGCAAGTCGACGCTGTCCATGCTGATCTCCCGCATCTACGACGTCACCGACGGGCAGGTGCTGGTCGGCGGGGTCGACGTCCGCGACGCCACCCTCGCCTCGCTGCGCGACGAGATCGGCGTGGTCACCCAGGATTCGCACCTGTTCCACGAGACCATCTCCGAGAACCTGCGCTACGCCAAGCCGGACGCCACCGACGACGAGATCTGGGCGGCCCTGGCCGGGGCGCAGGTCGCCGACCTGGTCCGGTCGCTGCCGGAAGGGCTGGAGACCCTCGTCGGCGAGCGCGGCTACCGCTTCTCCGGCGGCGAGAAGCAGCGCATCGCCATCGCCCGGCTGCTGCTCAAGGCCCCGTCGATCGTGATCCTCGACGAGGCGACGGCGCACCTCGACTCGGAGAGCGAGGCCGCCGTGCAGCGGGCGCTGTCGGTGGCGCTGACCGGGCGTACCGCGCTGGTGATCGCGCACCGGCTGTCGACCGTCCGCGACGCCGACCAGATCCTGGTGCTCGACGACGGGCGGATCGTCGAGCGGGGGCGGCACGAGGAGCTGGTGGCCGTGGGCGGGCTCTACGCCGAGCTCTACCGCACCCAGTTCGCGATCGCCGACTCGCCCACCCCGTACGTCGACGCGACCGGGCCCGAGCCGGTGGCCGTGCCGCCGCTGCGGCCCTACCTCGCCGACGAGGCGCTGCCGCCAGCGGCGGCCAACTGACGCTGCCGCCGGCGGCGGCCAACTGACGCTGCCGCCGGCGGCGGCCAACTGACGCTGCCCCAGCCAACTGACGCGTGGCCGACCGGCGTCTCAGCCGGTCGCGACCGCCGCCCGCAACTCCCCGAACGCGGCGCCGAGCGTCTCCGGCGTGAAGTGCGCGTTCAGGCCGCTGGGGTTGGGCAGCACCCAGAGTCGGGCGCCGGCCAGCCGCTGCGGCTGCGGCCCGAAGGCGGCCTTCGGCCGGGCGAACCCGATCCGGTACGCGGTCACCCCGACCACGGCCACCCACCGGGGGCGGTGCCGCTCGACCTTGCCGGTGAGGATCTCCGCGCCCTCGACCAGCTCGGCCGGGGTCAGTTCGTCGGCACGGGCGCTGGCCCGCGCGACCATGTTGCTGATGCCCAGCCCGTACCCCGGCAGCTCGTCCTGCTCGCTGGGGTGCAGCAGCCGGGGCGTGAACCCGCCCCGGTGCAGCGCGGGCCAGAACCGGTTGCCCGGCCGGGCGAAGTGCCACCCGGTCGCGGCCGACCACAGGCCCGGATTGATGCCCACGAAGAGCACGTCCAGGCCGGGGGCGATGACGTCGGGGATGGTGCGTTCCGCCGCCGCGGCGAGTTCCTCCCGCGTGGGCCGCGGATAGCGCCCGGCCGCCCGCGCCACCCGCGTCCGTCGCCGCAGAGGCGATCCGGCGGACAATCCGTCGGCGGGCGATCCGTCGGCGGAGGGACCGGCAGGCGATCCGTCGGCGGGCGGACCGGCGGACGATCCGTCGGCGGGCGCGGCCATCACAGGCTCCGCAGCACGCCGCCGTCGACCGGCACGGTGACCCCGGTCAGGTAGCTCGCGGCGGGGGAGAGCACGAACGCGGCCACCCGGCCGAACTCGTCCGGCGCGCCGATGCGGCGCAGCGGGATGGCCGCCTCGGCCTCCGCGCGGGCCCGGTCGGGGTCGCCGGTGGCGGCGAAGAGCTCCACGTTGCGGTCGGTCATGATCCGCCCGGGCAGCAGGCCGACCACCCGCACGCCCCGGGGCCCGTACTCGTCGGCGACGTCCTTGGCCATGCCCACCAGGCCGGGCCGCAGGCCGTTGGAGATGCCCAGGCCGGGCACCGGCCCGCGCGCCGAGGTCGACAGGACCAGCCCGACCGCCCCGCCCCCGCCTCCGGCCAGGTTCTCGGCGACGGTGCGGACCATCCGGACGGTGCCGAGGAAGACCGTCTCGAAGGAATGGCGCCACTGCTCGTCGGTGACCGAGGCGGCGCTGCCCGGCGGCGGCCCGCCGACCGAGACCAGCGCCCCGTCGAGCCGTCCGAAGTGCTCCCGGGCCGCCGCCACGAGGCGCTCCGGCGTCTGCGCGTCGGCCAGGTCGGCGGTCAGCCCGACCGCCCGCTCTGGCCCGCCGAGGCGGTGCGCGGCGGCGGCCACCGCGTCGGCGTCGCGGGCGGAGAGCACCACCCGGGCGCCGTCGGCGACGAGACACTGCGCGGTGGCGAAGCCCAGCCCTCGGGAGGCGCCGGTGAGTACGTACACCCGATCGGTCAGTCCGAGATCCATGCCGTCGATCCTGCCGCACCAGGCCGGATCCGCCAGCGGGGCCCTCGGGCCGGCGCACGGCGGGCGTTCAGCGGCGGGCGGTTCAGCTGCGGGCGGGACGCAGCAGGCGTACCCGACCGGCGAACTGGACCGCGACGGACCCGTCGGCGCGCCCCCACGCCGGCAGCCGACGCGGGCGCGGCGGGGTGTGCCCGTCGTAGCGGTGGGCGGCCTCGCGCGCGGCCAGCTCCTCCGCGCCGAGCGGCGGCAGCGCGCCCCGGTCGCGCAGGTCGCGGGCCAGGTCCCAGCCGTCGCGCAGTGAGCCCCCGGTCGGCCGCCCCGCCGCCCAGCGGGCGAAGGTCTCCGGCCACCGGGGACCGAGACCGGCGGCGAGCAGCGGCCAGTGCCGGGCCACCTCCCCGGCGCGCTTGCGCAGCAGCGCGGTCCCGGCGGCGGCGAGCGCCGCCGGGTCGAAGCCCGCCGGCACCGGGCCGCCGGCGACCAGCGCCGCCACCAGCGCCGCCTGCCGCTCGGCCAGGTCGCCGCTCACGTCACCACCGGGAAGCCGGACACGGCGGCGAGGGCGTCCAACTCGGCGCGGAGCACCGCGGCGGGCGGGTAGTGCCCGTCGCGTTCCAGCAGGAACGCCGGCGGCCGGCGGCGGGCACACAGCTCGCGGATCAGGTCGAGCACCGCCGGGGGCACCGGATCGGTGTGCGTGTCGTGGTAGTAGCCGCCGTGCTCGGCGCCGCCCGCCACGTGCACGTAGGAGACCCGCTCCAGCGGCAGCCGGTCGAGCAGCGCGAGCGGGTCGGCGCCGCGGTTGCGGGCGTTGGCGTACACGTTGGCGACGTCCAGCAGCAGGAACGCGCCGGTGCGGTCCAGGATCTCGGTGAGGAAGTCGGCCTCGTCCAGCTCGTCGTCGGGCCAGTCGAACAGGGCCGCGATCGGTTCCAGCGCGAGCGGCACGGGCAGCGCGGCCTGCGCGCGGGCGACGTTGGCGCAGACCGCGTCGACCGCCTCCCGGCTGCGGGGCAGCGGCAGCAGGTGACCGGCCTCGACGCCGCCGGCCCGGACGAAGGCGATGTGCTCGCTGACCAGCGGCGCCCCGACCAGCTCCGCCACCGCGCCCAGGTGGGCGACGCGCGCCGGGTCGACCGGTTCCGCGCCGCCGAGGGAGAGGCGCACGCCGTGCGGTACGACCGTCACGCCGCGTTCGCGCAGCGCGGCCAGCCCGGCGGGCGGTGGCCCGGTCGCGGCTACGCTCTCCGCGACCACCTCGACGAAGCGCAGCCCGGGCAGGTCGGCGACGAACCCGGCGATCTCCGGCCGCCAGCCGATGCCGACGCCGGCGGGGCCGGTCATCCGCCGCAACCCCCGCCGCCGCCGCACGAGCTGCCCCCGCCGCATGAGCTGCCCCCGCTGCACGAGCTGCCCCCGCTGCACGAGCTGCCGCCGCCGCATCCGCCGCCGGTCGAGGAGGCACCGGAGCCGCTGATCGCCTGGCGCTGGATCTCGGCCTGGCTGGCGAAGCCGGGGTCCATCGCGTAGAGCGACGCGGTGCCGAACAGCGCGACCCCCATCGCGGCGCCCGCCGCGCCGTAGGTGGCGTAGGCGGGGGCCGAGGTGGGCGCGAGGTAGGTGTGCTGACGCCGTAGGCCGCGCAGGGCCTGGGTGGCGGCGCGGGTGCGCCACGGCACCCGGTACAGGAGGACGGCCACGACGATCAGCGGGAGCAGGCTGAGCACGAGCCAACCCACGGGACGGTCGTTGCCCAGGCCGGCGAAGATGCGCAACACGCCGACCAGCAGCAGGGCGGTGAGCAGGAACGCGCCCCGGCGCAGCGCGGCCCGGCGGGCCGGCGCGAGCGCGAGCCCGCGCTGCTCCAGACTCGTCCTGAGCTGGTCGAGCGCCCGGACCACCCACTCGTCGCGGGCCAGTTCCCGGGTGGTGGCGTTCCGGCCGGCCGCGAAGTGGATGGCCTGGTCCAGCGGCGTGATCCCGGCCGGCAGCGCACCGCCGGTGGTGAGCCGCCGGTCCGGGCGTACGCCGATCGCCCCGCTGCTGCGCAGCCCGCCGAGCGAGGTCCAGATCGCCAGCTGCTGCCCGCCGTTGAGGTAGGCGACCTGCTGCGGGCCGAGCTGACCCACGTTGCCCACCTGTGGCCCGGCGAGGACCGAGAGCCGGTAGACGACCGTGCCGACGATGATCACGACGGCTGCGAGGAGATAGACCCCGAGGAAGGCGGGACCGGAGATGCCCCAGGTGTCACCAGGTGCGGCGAGGACGGTCATGTGCTGCTCCTGTCGGGCGAGGGGGATCGCGACCCAATTGTGGAGCAGGCCCGCCAGGGGGCACCCACCGCGTGGACCGAGTTACCGGACCGATACGCAGCGGCGCGAGGGTGGCCGGTCAGCGGCGGCGGACGGCCTCCTCGACCAGGTCGAGCACCGGGCCGAGGTCGCCGGCGGGACGGCCCATCGCCAGGTGCAGCACCAGGCCGTCGTAGGCGAGTTCGAGGAACTGGGCCAGCACGTCGATCGGCACGTCGTCGCGGAGCACGCCCGCCTCGCGCTGCCGGGCCAGCCGGTCGCGGGTCGCCTCGGCGATCGCCGCCGCCCGTTCCGCCCACCGCCTGGCGAAGGCCGGGTCGGTCCGGAGCCGCCGGGACACCTCGAGTTGGCTGCCCAGCCAGCCGGTGGTGTCGGGGGAGACCGCGCCGGCCAGGAGGTCCCGCATGACCTGGACCAGGCCGTTGCGGGCCACCGTCTCCACCATGGCCGCGGCGTCGTCCTCGGCCACCGCCAGGAAGAGCGAGTCCTTGTCGCGGAAGTGGTGGAAGATCGCGCCCCGGGACAGCCGGGTGGCCTCCTCCAGCCTGCGGACGGTGGCGCCCTCGTAGCCGTGCCGGGCGAAACAGGCCCGCGCGGCGGCGAGGATCTCCTGCCGGCGCGCGTCGAGCTGGTCCTGACTTACTCTGGGCACGGGTCGATCGTGACAGCTCACCCCCCGCCATGCAAACCGTACGTACGGCTTGGTTTGGCCGCGCACATGATCATCGCAGGTCGGCGCGCCGGTCTAGGATCGGCCCGTGATGCCACTTCCCACCGCCGTCGCGGTCCCCGCCGCACCGCTGACCGTCGCGGCCGTGCAGGCCGAGCCCGTCCCCGGCGACGTGGCCGGCAACGCGGCGAGCGCCGCCCGGCTGGTCCGCCGCGCCACGGAGCGGGGCGCCCGGGTGACCGTGCTGCCCGAGCTCTTCCTGCCCGCGTACCACCTGCCGACGCTCGCGGCCGATCCGGCCGGCACCGACGTCGCGGCCGACGCGGCGGCCGGGGTGGCCGACCCGCGCCTGGACCCGCTGCGCGAGGCGGCCCGCGACGGCGGCGCCGCCGTGGTGGTCGGCGCCGCCGTCCGGCACCCGGACGGCCGGCGGACGATCTCCGCCCTGCTGGTCGACCGCTGCGGCGAGGTCCGCGTCGGCTACGACAAGCAGCAGCTGTGGAGCGGCGAGCGGGAGCTGTTCGTCGCCGGGGACCGGGGTGCCACCCTGCTCGTCGACGACTGGCGGCTCGGGCTCGGCATCTGCTACGACGGCTGCTTCCCCGAGCACGGCCGGGCCGCGGCGGCCGACGGGGCGCACGGCTACCTCTGCCCGAGCGGCTACCTGGCCGGCTCCGAGCACCGCCGCGACCTCTACTACGCCGCCCGTGCGCTGGACAACACGATGTACGTGGTGTTCGCCAACCTCGTCGGCGGCGCCGACCCGTGGCGGTTCAACGGTGGCGCGGCGGTCTACGACCCGGAGGGCCGGCCGCTGGCCCGGGGCGCGGACACCGGCGAGGCCGTGCTGGTCGTCGCGCTCGCCCCGGAGGCCCTCGCCGCGACCCGGACGGCCCACTGCATGCTGCTCGACCGCCTGCCCCACCAGGGCGGCACCCGATCGGCGCTGCCGGCCTGACGGGCACCGGGAGGAGCTTGCACTGTCGCCGGGCGGTCGTGCTCCCGTAGGGTGCCCGAGTGCCGCTGCTCCTGCTGGACCTGGACAACACGCTGCTCGACCGGGCCGGTCCGTTCCGCGCCTGGGGGGAGCGTTTCCTGGCCGGTGTCGGCGCGCCGCCGGCCGACATCGACTGGCTGCTGTCCATCGACGCCGACGGGCTGACCGACCGGTGGGACGTGGCCGACGCCGTACGTGACCGGTACGGGCTGCGGATCCCGTCCATCGACCTCGTCGAGGAGCTGCACGACGGCGTGGTGGCCAACATCCGGCTCGATCCGCTGGTCGCCTGCGCGCTGCGGATCGCCGACGAGGCCGGCTGGACGCCCGTGGTGGTCAGCAACGGCGGGGTACGCCAGCAGGAGGCCATGATCCGGCGTACCGGGCTGGACCGCTTCGTCGCCGACTGGGTCATCTCCGAGGAGGTCGGCGTCAGCAAGCCGAACCCGAGGATCTTCGCGCTGGCCGCCCGGCGGGTACGGCTGCCCCTGCGCGGCGCCTGGGTGGTCGGCGACGGCCCGGAGGCGGACATCGGGGGTGCCGCCGCCGTGGGCCTGCCCAGCGTCTGGCTGCACCGGGGGCGGAGCTGGGTCGACGACCGGTTCGCCCCCACCCGCACGGCGGACGGGCTGATCGCCGCCGTTGCGACGGTGCTCGCCGCCTGACCGACGCGCCACCCGCCGCCCGGTGCGCCGGCGCGGTGGCTGGCCGCGCCTGCCGCCAGGCGGGGCGCCGGGCCTGGGCGGGGCCGGGCCTGAGCGGGCGTCGGGCCGGGGCTGGCGTAATTCGGTTGACCGGGGCGGCGTTGGACCGCGAGCATGGTCGGCGCATCGTGCAACCGGGTCCGCGCCCGGTCGAGGAGAGGGGGTCGGTCATGGCCGTCTTCGCAGGTCACTACCACCTGCCCCCATCAGCCTCGAGCAAGGGATCACCACCGCAGTGCGCGATCACGACCTTCCGGCGCGCGAGCGCCGTACCCGCGGCAAGCGCCGCTTCGACGACGACGAACAGCTCTTCCTGAAGCGTGGCCGGGCCGCCGAGCCCGCCCTCGCCAACCCCGACCCCGACGCCGAGCCCGACCCCGACACAGGGGAGCGCTGGTCGTCCTGGGACGACGCCGTGCACGGCCCGCAGCCCCACCCCGAGTGGCTGGTCACCGAACTGGCCGCCAAGGACACCGAACTCGGGATGCTGAAGACCGGCAAGGAGGCGGACGTCCACCTGGTCCGCCGGGCGGTGCCCGGCACCGACCGGTCGTGCCTGCTGGCGGCCAAGCGGTACCGGGACCCCCAGCACCGCCTCTTCCACCGCGACGCCGGTTACCTGGAGGGCCGCCGGGTCCGCCGGTCCAGGGAGAACCGGGCGATGGCCGGCCGTACCGCCTTCGGGCGGCAGATGATCGCCGGGCAGTGGGCGGCGGCCGAGTTCGCCGCGCTGGCCCGGCTCTGGGAGGTCGGCGCCCGCCACGGCACGATCACCGTCCCCTACCCGGTGCAGCTGCGCGGCACGGAGCTGATGCTGGAGTTCCTCGGCGACCAGGAGGAGGGGCTGGCCGCGCCCCGGCTGGCCCAGCTGCGGCCGGAGGCGGGGGAGCTGCGCGAGCTGTGGGGGCAGCTCGTCGACGCCCTCGTGGTGCTCGCCCGCGCCGGCCTCACGCACGGCGACCTGTCGCCGTACAACCTGCTGGTGCACGCGGGGCGGCTGGTGCTCATCGACCTGCCGCAGGTGGTCGACGTGGTGGCCAACCCGCAGGGGCCGGAGTTCCTGGCCCGCGACGTGCGGGTGGTCGCCACCTGGTTCGTGGCCCGGGGCCTGCCCGCGGCGGACGCCGACCCGGCCGCGCTGAGTGCGCTGCTGCTGCGGGAGGCGGGGATCCGCTGACCCACGACGTCCCGGGTGGTCAGGCACCGGCCACCCGGGACCCGGGTCACTGGAGGTAGCGCTCGACCGCCGGCTTGGGGCGCGTCCCCTGGGCGTCCGGGTCACCGTGGGTCTGCCGGGCGGCGCGTCGCCGACGCAGCAGGTCCCAGCACTGGTCGAGGGACTCCTCCAACTCGCGCAGCCGGGTGCGGGCGTCGTCGTCCGTGCCCGACTCGCCGGCCTGCGCGTCGGCGCGCAACCGGTGCTCCTCGTCGACCAGGTCCGAGATCCGGTTGAGGATGGTCTTGTCGTCCATGCCCTGAGCCTGGCACAGGCCGCGCGGGCGCGCCCGGGTTCCGCCGCCCGCCCCCGCCGCTGCGGTAGGTTGCCCAGCCATGGTCCCCACCGTCCGGGCCGCCGGCCCCTCCGACCTGGCGCCGGTCGCCGGCCTGCTCCGCGCCGTCCGGCCCCACCTGGTGGTCACGCCGGAGCTGCTCGCCTGGCAGGCGACCGGCAAACCGGCCGAACGCTTCGGGATGCTCGTCGCCGAGGCGGGCGACGGGATCGCCGGCGTCGCCCGGACGGGGCTGCTGTACGAGAGCGCCGAGGCGGGGCTCGGCTTCGTCAATTTGGTCGTGCGCCCCGAGGGACGGGGGCAGGGCGTCGGGTCGGCGCTGCTCGCCGCCGCCGAGGAGCGACTCGCCGGGCTGGGGGTGCGCCGGGCGTACGCGCGGGTCGTCGACGAGCCGGCGCCGCTCGCCTTTGCCGAGCGGCGCGGCTACCGGGCCGGCCGGCGCAGCGTGATCCTGGGCCTGGACCTGGCGGCGGCGCTGCCGGCCGCGCCCGACCCGCCGGCCGGGGTGCGGCTGGGCACGGCCGCGGACCTCGTCGACCCGCGTCCGCTGTACGAGGCGGACCTGGCCGCCGCCGCGGACGAGCCGGGCGATGTCGGGAGGGACGAGACCGGCTTCTCCGACTGGCGGGCCGCGTACTGGGACCGGCCGGACCTGGACCGGGCGCTGAGCATGGTGGCGACGGCCGACGGCGTGGTGGTGGCGTTCAGCCTCGCGCTGACCGACGGCCGGGACCGCTACCTGTCGGGGATGACGGGCACCCGCAGCGGGTGGCGGGGCCGGGGCCTCGCCCGGTCGGTCAAGCACGCGTCGCTGCGGGCGGCCCGGTCGGCGGGCTTCCGGTGGGCGTCCACGATCAACGACGCCGGCAACGACGCGATGCGGGCGGTCAACGCGTGGTTCGGGTACCGGCCGGTGGCCGCCGAGTGGCGCCACCTGCGCACCCTTCCGAAGTGACGCCCGACACGAAATCCTTCATGGACGAGCATTCCCATGAGCAAAATTCTCATTCGACGGCTAGCGGAGTCTCGACGGGTGATGGCATGCTTCCCGGATCGTGACGCAAGGCAGCCGTTCGCATGACGGTCCGTCACAACGGAGCGTGACCGACGGGAGGAGCCACGGGTGCGGGATGCCATTGCCGAGCGGGGTGCCGGCGACTCACGAGGTCGCCGGGCGCGGTCCGCGCCACTGTGGAGGATGCTGCCGGGCCTGCTGCGTGACCCGCTGGGCCAGCTCGTCGCGATGGCGGACGCCGCCCCGGGCGAGGTCCTGCGGCTCAACCTCGGGACGATCCGCCCCTACCTGGTCACCGAACCCGCCCACGTGCAGCACGTGCTGCGGGACAACGCGGCCAACTACACCCGCGGCGGCCAGAGCATGCTGTGGCGGCCGGTACGACGGCTCACCGGCGACGGCATCATGTCCGACGGACCGGAGTGGCAGGCCAGCCGCGGGCGGATGCAGCCGCACTTCACCGCCAAGCGCATCGACTCCCTGGTGGACTCCATGAGCCAGGCCGTCAGCGAGGCCGTCGACGAGTTCGACGAGCCGGCCCGCACCGGCCGGTGGCTGGACGCCGGCGCCGAGCTGGGCCGGGTCATCTGCCGGGCGATCAGCAGCGTCTTCTTCGCCGACCGGGTGAGCCTCGCCGACCAGCTGCGGATCGTGGCCGCCCAGGACACCATCGTGACGGCGCTGCGGGCCCGCCTGCTCCTGCCCTTCGTGCCCGACGCCGTACCGGTGCCGGGCGACCGCGCCCTGCGCCGCGCCATCGGCGTCGTCGACGACATCATGCTGCCCCTGGTGCGGGCCGAGCGGACCCACCCGCGCGACGGCGACGACCTGCTCGCCGCCCTGGCGAACGCCCGCGACGACGACGGCCGCCCGCTCGGGGAGCGACGGGTCCGCGACGACGTGGTGTCCATGTTCGCCACCGCGACGGAGACGACGTACGCCGTACTGACCTGGCTGTGGCCGATCCTGGACGCCAACCCGGAGGTGGCCGGCCGGCTCTACGCCGAGCTGGACGAGGTGGTGGGCGCGGACCGGGTGATCAGCCGGGAGCAGCTGCTCGCCCTCACCTACACCCGGTCGGTGGTCGACGAGCTGCTGCGCATGTACCCCGCCGGGTGGCTGGTGCCCCGTACGGCGGTGGCGGACGACGTCATCGGCGGCGCCAGGATCAGAGCCGGCAGCATCGTCGCCGTCAGCTCCTACGTCACCCAACGGCTGGCTCGGTACTGGGACCGCCCGGACACCTTCGATCCCGACCGGTTCCGTGGCGACCAGCCGCGGCGGGGGCACCGGTACGCGTACTTCCCGTTCGGCGGCGGCCCGCACCAGTGCCTCGGCATGTACCTGTTCAACCTGGAGGCTCCGCTGGTGGTGGCGACGATTCTCAGCCGGTACCGCTTCCGGCTGCGCGACGCGGGGATGCCGCCCAAGCAGCTGGCGGCGACCCTGCGTCCGGGCCGGCCGGTGGTCATGGCGCTGACCCCGGTCCACGAGCGGAGGCCGGCGTGACCGCGGTGACGCCCGACCGGTCGCGCGACGCGACGCCGGGCGGGCGCGACGAACTGCGGGACGCGCAGGAGCAGGGCCGCATCTGCGGCCTGGCGGTACGCGGCCAACGCGACCTCCAGGCGTCGGCCGCGGCGCATCCCGACCTGTTTCCCGCCGACCCGTTCGACACCATGCTGTTCGCCAACATCTCGCTGGCCATCGCCTTCGGCGCCCCGTGGTGCACGGCCGGGCAACTGCGCGCCGCGAACCGGACCGTGCTGTGGGGCTTCGCCCTCGACTGGCTGATCGACCACCGGGCGCGCTCCCGCGACGAGGTCGACGGCCTCGTCGCGCGCTGCCTCGCGGTGGCCGCCGGCGAGCCGCCCGCCGCCGACGACCACCTCGGCAGCTACCTGGCCGCGCTCCAGGGTGAACTGGCGGCGTCCGACACCTTCGCGGCGCACCGTCCGCTGTGGCGGGACCGGGTGGACACGACGGTGCGGGCGATGGCCCGCGAGTGGGAGTGGAAGGCGGCGTGGCGGCCCGGGGACCGGTCGTCCCTGCCGAGCCTCGACGTGTACCTGGACAACGCCGACAACCACGCCTGCACGATCGTCAACGTCGCGCACTGGCTCTACACCGGCGACGAGGCCACCCTCGCCCGGCTGGACGAGTTGGTCGCGGTCAGCGACCAGGTGCAGCGCGCCCTGCGCCTCGTCAACGACCTCGGCACCTACGAGCGGGACCTGCGCTGGGGCGACCTGAACGCGCTGCTGCTGGTCGAGGACCGCGCCGAGGTGGAGCAGCGGCTCGCCGCGCTGGTGGACACCTGCCGCCGGATGCTGGTACCGCTCCGGGAGACCTGCCCGCGTGAGGCGGACTACCTGGCCCGGCAGGTCGGCTTCAGCAGCGGCTTCTACCAGCTGGCCGACTTCTGGGGCATGTCGTGACGGCGGCCCCGGTCGCCGTCCGGGACGCGGGAGACGCCGCGCTCGCCGTCGCCGGCCGTGAACTGGTGGCGGCGATGCTGGCCGCCCCCGACGGCACGGTCTCGCCTTCGGTCTACGAGACCGGTCGGCTGGTCAGTGACGCCCCCTGGCTGGCGGGGCACGCCGAGCGGCTGCGTCACCTGCTGGCCACCCAGCGCGCCGACGGCGGGTGGGGGGCGCCGGGCGCGTACGGACTGGTGCCGACCCTGAGCGCGGTGGAGGCGCTGTTGAGCGCCCTGCGCACGCCGGGGCGCGCCCGCCCAGGGGAGGCGCACCGGCTCTCGACGGCCGTGGACCGGGGCGTCGCGGTGCTGCGGGACCGGCTGCTGGTCGCCGCCGAGCCCGTGCCGGACATGCCGGGCGTCGACCTGATCGTGCCCGCCCTGATCGACCGCATCGACGCGCTCCTCGACGGCGCGGCGGCACCCGGGCGGCCGGTGCCCGCGCTGCCGATGCCGCACGGCATGACCCGGCACCGGGTCGAGGCGGTGGGGCGGCTCCTCGCCGCGGGCGGGCCCGTACCGGAGAAGCTGTGGCACGCCTTCGAGGTGCTGGACGAGCGGGCGCGGGTGGGTCTGGCGGCCCGGCCCGTGTCCGGCGCCGTCGGGGCCTCGCCCGCCGCCACCGCGGCCTGGCTGGGCGAACCCGCGCGACCCGGCGTGGACCGGAGCGCGCTGGAGTACCTGACCGGGGCCGTGGCGCGGGGCGGGGGGCCCGTGCCGTGCACGACACCCATCGCCGTGTTCGAGCGGGCCTGGGTGCTCAGCGGGCTGGCCCGGGTCGGTGCGGCGGCGGACGTCCCCACCGAGCTGACCGGCAGCCTGGCCGCCGCGCTCGGGCCGACCGGCGCGGCCACCTCGCCCGGCCTCCCGACGGACGCCGACACCACCGCCGTCACCCTCTTCGCGCTGGCCCGGCTCGGTCGCCCGGTCGCGCCCGACAGCCTCCTGGCGTACGACACGGGCACGCACTTCTGCACCTGGCAGGGCGAGGACGGCGCGTCGGTCACCACGAACGCCCACGTCCTGGAGGCGCTGGGCTGGCATGCCCGGCACCGTCCGGGCCGCCCGTACGCCGACGTGGCGCGGCGGGTGGCCGGCTGGCTGCTGGACGGTCAGCTCGCCGACGGCAGCTGGACGGACCGCTGGCACGCCTCGCCGTACTACGCGACGGCCAGCGTCGCGGCGAGCCTCGCCGAGTACGCGCCCGACACCGCCGGCGGCCGGCTGGACCGGGCGGCCGACTGGGTGCGCGACACCCAGCGCGACGACGGCTCGTGGGGGCTGTGGGCGGGCACGCCGGAGGAGACCGCGTACGCCCTCCAGGTGCTGCTCGGCACGGGGCGACCGCCCCGGCCGAGCCTCGTCACCGCCGTGCGCCGTGCGCTCGCCTACCTCGACGAGAATCGCGACGAGGACGGTGACGGCGCTCCACTGTGGCATGACAAGGATCTCTACCACCCGGTGCTCATCGTGCGGGCCGCCGTGCTCGCGGCGCGGCACCTGGCGCGGCTGAGCGGCCACGCAGGACGGTGAGCCCGACGACCCGGTGCCCCCGATGACGCACCGGTCATGATCAGCACTGCTTGAGTGATCGTCGGGACACTGCTACCGTGCGCCGGGTCGGTCGAAGCGCCATGCGGAAACCGCCGATCGGATGAATCAGGCTCCCCGCCAGGGATGGTTTTAAATGGGTTCCCGCAGCTCCAATCTGCGCCGGAAAGTCGTGGCTCTGCTGGCCTCACTCGTTGCGCTGTGGGCTTTCGCCGCGTGGGTGACCCTCCGGGAGGGGGTCGGTCTCCTCTGGGTGCAGGTGCTCGACGCCCAGGTCGCCCAGCCGGGTGAGCCGCTGGTGCTGGAGTTGCAGGCGGAACGCCGGGCGTCCGCGGCGTACCTGGGCGGTTCGGGCGCGGCCGAGCGGGAGCAGCTCGACGCGCAGTGGCGGCGGACCGAGGGCGTCGCCGACGACTTCCGCAAGTCCGTCAGCAGCTGGCGGGTGGACCTGGCGGCCGACGAGAGCCAGCGGCAGATCGACACGGTCGTCAGCGGGCTGGACCGGCTGGCCGCCGTACGCGAGTCCATCCGCGACCGCCAGGTGGACCGCGCCGCCGCCACCCGCGAGTACACCGAACTCATCGACTCGGTGCTGCGGATGTACGGGTCGCTGGGCAACCTGGACGACGAGCAGTTCACGCGGGAGACCGCGGCGCTGATCCAGCTCGTCCGGATCCGCGAACTCATGTCGCAGGAGGACGCCCTCGTCACCGGCGCCCTGGCCGCCGGCCGGATGACGCCCGAGGAGACCGCCGCCTTCGCCCGCGCCACCGGCGCCCAGCGCTACCTGGACAGCCAGGTCCGTACCGACCTGTCGAGCGGCGACCGGGCCCGTTACGAGGCACTCGTCGGCGGCGAGGCGTACACCGCGTTCCGGTCCCTGGAGGACCGCGTCGTGCAGGGACGGGCGGGCGGCGCGCCACCCGTGTCGGCGACGGAGTGGCGCGCGGCGGCCGACGTGGTGGTCGGCGAGCAGCAGCGCTTCATCATCGAAGCCGGTGACGCGCTCGTGGAGCGGGCCGTGCCGATCGCCGTCGGCGTCGTCCTGCGGCTGGTGCTGGCCGCCGGTCTGGGCCTGCTCGCCGTCGTCGCCTCGATCGTCGTGTCGATCACCACCGCGCGGGCCCTGGTGCAGCAGTTGGAGCGGCTGCGCGAGGCCGCCATCCGGCTGGCCAACGAGCGGCTGCCCAGCGTCGTCGAGCGGCTCGGCCACGGCGAGGAGGTCGACATCGCCAAGGAGGCGCCTCCGCTCGAGTTCGGCGACGACGAGATCGGCCAGGTGGGCAAGGCGTTCAACGCCGTGCAGGAGACCGCCATCCGCACCGCCGTCGAGCAGGCCGACCTGCGCCGCAACGTACGCGAGGTCTTCCTCAGCCTGGCCCGGCGCACCCAGGCGCTGGTGCACCGCCAGCTCACCCTGCTCGACGCGATGGAGCGTCGCGAGCACGACGCCGAGGAGCTGGAGGACCTGTTCCGGGTCGACCACCTGGCCACCCGGATGCGGCGCAACGCGGAGAACCTCATCGTGCTCTCCGGCTCCACCCCGGGCCGCGCCTGGCGGCGCAACGTGCCGATGGTCGACGTCGTCCGGGGCGCGGTCGCCGAGGTCGAGGACTACACCCGGGTCAACGTGCTGCCCCTCGGCGCGGTCTCGCTCACCGGCCGCGCGGTCGGCGACGTCATCCACCTGCTCGCCGAGCTGATCGAGAACGGGCTGTCGTTCTCCCCGCCGCACACCTCCGTCGAGGTGCGCGGGCAGCAGGTGGCCAACGGCTTCGCCATCGAGATCGAGGACCGCGGCCTGGGCATGAGCGAGGAGGACCTGGCCGCCGCGAACCACCGGATCGTCGACCAGTCCGAGCTGAACCTGGCCAACGCCTCCCGCCTCGGGCTCTACGTGGTCAGCCGGCTGACCGAGCGGCACGGCGTACGGGTGCAGCTCAAGGAGTCCGCGTACGGCGGCACCACCGCCGTCGTGCTGATCCCGGCCGAGCTGGTCACCGCCGACGACGAGGACCCGAGCACCTCGGGCGGGTTCCCGGCCGGCCTGCCCGCCGGCGTCCCGGTGGCCGGCGCGTCCGGCCAGGTGCCGCCCGCCGCCGAGCCGCCGCTCGCCACCGCCCCGGTGGCACTGGCCGAGCCGCTCGCGCCCCGCCCCCGTCCGGCGCCGGACGCCGACGCCCCCGCCACGGGGGACGCCGACGGTGGCGTCCTGCCGACCCGGTCACGCGGCCGGAGCCTGCCGACGACGGGCCCGGCCCTCGACGCGCGGCTGCCCGCGCGCCCCCGTGGCGGCTCCGAGCAGTACGCCCTGGACGGCCCGACCTTCCCGACCGGCCTGCCGGTTGCCGCCCGGCCCGCGCCGGCGGAGGCGCCCGACACGACGGGGACCCCCGCGCCGGAGGCGGACACCGGCTCCACGGCGACCGGAGGCCCGGCGCCGACGGCCCGCCAGGTGACGGCATGTACCGACTCGGGCCTGCCGGTCCGGGTCCGGCAGGCCAGCATCGTGCCGGAACTCCGCGACGATCCGGCCGCCGGCGGGGACGACGACGGGGACGACGACACGGCGCGCCCGCCGGAGCAGGTACGCCGAATGATGAGCTCCTACCAGACCGGCACCCGGCGGGGCCGTACCGACGCCGCCCGGCTGCTCGGTGGAGCGGACGACAGCCGAACCGAGGCCGGCGAGGAACCCGACGCCGGCGACGACCTGCAAGCGACCTGACCGGTGCCGTCGCGGTGCGGGGGATCCCCGCACCCCAGCGGTCAGCCGAGACGAGCACGGCGACAACAGCCGGGGGAGAAGAGGACGACGAGTGGCGCAGAAGACGGCTTCGAGTGCCGACCTGACGTGGTTGCTGGATGATCTGGTCGGCCGGGTGAAGCAGGCCGACCACGCGGTCGCGCTCTCGACGGACGGCCTGTTGATGGCCGCCTCGCGAGGGCTGGGCCGGGACGACGCCGAGCACCTGGCGGCCATGGCGGCCGGCATCCAGAGCCTGGCCCGGGGCGCGGGCAAGCGCTTCGGCGGCGGGCAGGTGCAGCAGACGATCATCGAGATGCAGTCGTCGTTCCTGTTCGTCACAGCGGCCGGGCGCAACGCCTGCCTGGCCGTACTCGCCAGCGAGGACGCCGACGTCGGCCTGATCGCCTACGAGATGGCGATGCTGGTCACCCGCGTCGGCAAGTACGTGGCGTCGCCCTCGCGGACCGGCGAGAAGTAGCCGCGATGACGGTGCAGGGGGAGTCCTCGGAGCACCAGTGGGTCGACGACCATGCCGGCCCGGTCGTGCGCCCGTACGCGATGACGCGTGGCCGGGCCCGGCCGGTCACCGGCACGTTCGACCTGATCTCCCTGGTGACGGCGACCCGTGCGGACGTGATCCCGGAGGTCGGGCTGGGCCCGGAGCACCTGGCGATAGTCGGGCTCTGCCAGCGGATCCAGTCCGTCGCCGAGATCGCCGCCCACCTGGACCTGCCGGTGGGCACCATCCGGGTCCTGCTCGGTGACCTGGCGGCCCGCAGCCTGGTACAGGTACGCGAGCCGCACACCACAGCCGGCCTTCCCGACAACAGCGTTTTCGAGGCGGTAATCAATGGACTACGGGCACTCTGAGCGGCCGGCGGGAGCGACGCCACTGCCCACCGCGATCAAGATCCTCGTCGCGGGTGGCTTCGGCGTGGGCAAGACCACCATGGTCGGTGCGGTCAGCGAGACGCGCCCGCTGCGTACGGAGGAGGTGTTGACCGAGTCCGGCGTCGGCATCGACGACCTCTCCGGGGTGGAGAGCAAGACGACCACCACCGTGGCGATGGACTTCGGCCGCATCACCATCAGCGACGACCTGGTGCTCTATCTCTTCGGCACCCCTGGCCAGGACCGGTTCTGGTTCGTCTGGGACGAGTTGGCGCTCGGCGCGCTCGGCGCGGTGGTGCTGGCCGACACCCGGCGGCTGGCCGACTGCTTCCCCTCCATCGACTACTTCGAGGGCAGGGGCACACCGTTCGTGGTGGCGGTCAACTGCTTCGAGGGAAGCCGGCAGTACCGGCTCGACGAGGTGCAGGCGGCGCTCAACCTCGACCCGGGGGTGCCGGTGCTGCTCTGCGACGCGCGGCAGCGGGAGTCCAGCAAGGAGGTGCTCATCACGCTGATGGAGCACGCCATGAAGACCCGCGAGGCCCGCCGCCGCGCAGCCGCCACCGACTGACCGGGCCACCAGCACCACCGCCAACGCGCCGCAGCCGCTACGGTGCCGCAGCCGCCGTCGCGCGGGTAGCCGCCGTTGCGGCTGCCGCGCGTCGCTGCCTGCTGCCGCTGTCCGCTGCCCGCGTCTGCTGCGTCGCGTCCCTCGACGCGCAGACAGGATCTTGGCGAGAAACGGCCCCTCCAGGGGCACGTCCGTACCAAGATCTCCGGGCGTGCACGGGTGCGGCGCACCCGTGGTCGTCAGCTCGCGTGGCTGAGCCGGGCGCGCGGTGGCGGGTCGGTCGCGGGGCCAGGTGGAGGGGAACTACGTCCGCGACGTGCCGCATCCGCTGTGGTCGGCGAGCGGCTACGCCGACAGCGGACCCGGTCGGGCGGTGCAGCGCCACCACGTGTACGTCGGCTCGGGCGCGCCGGAGACGAACGGCACGGTGGTCGAGCCGCGCACGTACTACCCGTACAGCCTCGACCCGGCGGCGGACGTGCCCGCCCTGGTCGTCGCGGGCGCCGGCACCGGCCGCGTCTGACCGGTGCGAAGGGAAGGGCCCCTGTCGACGCGGCGGTTTCTGGGGGTCCTCGCAACACCTGATGGCTTAGGTGGCTGTCAGTAGATTACGCAGACGCTCGGCTGGGTT
>NZ_JBNCOB010000047.1:0-22029 GCF_049847285.1 Micromonospora sp. DT62 | reverse complement strand
GGAGTACTTCTTCGGTGCAGGCATCGCTGGTGTTCCTCCCAGGTTTCGATGTCTCCATCAAACCCGGTGCGGGACACTGCCGATCGGCCCGGGGTTGACGAGTTGTCGAGCAGGGCGCCCAGCGCGGCGGCGGACTCGTCGGTCAGGCGGTAGACGCCCTGGAGGCTGACGGAGCGTTCGAGACGGCCGTCGACGACGTACTTCAGGGTGCGCTGGTCACCGCGCCGGTTGCGCCAGGTCAGCGTGCCGAGCAGGTCACCGGGAACGGTGACGTCGAAGCGGATCGGGGTGGCCTCGACATGCACCGGGACCGCTCCGCACCCGTCCGCACCGAGCATCGCCCAGGCGTCGTGGCCCGGATGGGCCGGGTCCCGCCAGGTCGCCGGGGCGCTGCCGCAGCAGTCGCGCCGCTGCTTGTCGACGACGCGGAGCCGGCTCACCACGTGCAGCACGCAACGGTTGACGTGCAGCGCGAAGACGGTGTCGCCGACCCCGACGCTGGTCCAACTGGGCAGGGACTGGTGCACCCCGCTGAACGCCACCGGAGGCCGCTCGCCGACCCGGTGACGACGCAACTCCCGACAGACGTCCTGGGTCCACAGCGCGGTGAAGGCAGCCGACATGGCCATGATCGTAGGAGCCCCGACCGACAGTTCCCGGACATGACGCCATCGGCCGGAACCGGACCTCGGAGTCCGTCCCCGCACTGTGGACAGGAATGCCACCGTCGCCTGTTACCTTCGCACCTCCCCGACGTGGAAAGGGTTGCCGCAGTGGAACGCACCACGGCCTACACCGACTCCTGGTACCGGCAGCCCGACCCGGTCGAGCGGGAGGAAGGCCGCCGGCTGACGAACCAGCATTGGGTACGCGTGGCGGCGGTGTGGCTGCTGGCCATGTGGTCGCCGGAGCAGGCTGCCGGCTGGACGTCGACGGTGGTGCCCGGGCGAACCAGGTCCCGCCGGGATCAGCAGTGGCCGGAGCCGCCGCCGTTGACGGAGATCGCGGACGCCGCCGACCTTCCGGAGGTCACCGGCGCGACGGTGCTGACCAGTCGGGTGTCGGTCGGGCCGGGACGGTCGTACGAACCGGTGCGCACCGACGAGGAGGTGGCAACCGAACTCGTCAGCCTGATCTCGGCCGTGGTGGGGACACCCGACCGGCGCGCGGAAGTGCTGGTGCGGTTCCTCGCCGACGAGCTGGCCGGCCCGTACGCCGATCTGCTCCGGCTGACCACCGACAGCGAACGGCCGGACGAGCCGGACCGGCCGGCGCCGCTGCACCTGCTGCACCGCGACTTCGACGGCAGCACCCTGCGGGTCTCGCTGCATCCGGCTCCGGAGATTCGACAGCCGTCGGGCACCGACTCCGATGGCGCCGACGCCGCCCTGCGGCCCCGGCTGGCCTGCATCATGACGTTGCTGAGCGACCTGCTCTGGGTCAACAACAACAGCCCGGTCACCTTCCGGTTCCGGATCGGCCGGCTCGACCCCGGGTACGGCGATCCGATGGCCGCCGCAGCCCGCTGGTGGGTCGAGAACCGCGAGGACGCGGACGAACACGACGAGGAGGCGTTCCGGCCCGTACCGGCCGCCGACCTGCGTGCCGGTCTCCGCAATCTGGTACGCATGCACCTGAGCGAGCTGTTCGACGGCAGCTGGGACGGCATCGACGAGTTCCCGGAGCTTCCGGCCGACCACCTCGCGACGTTCCTGGGCCACGACCTGATCGATCTCGTCCTGGCCCGGATGGGTGCCGACGTCCACATCGGGTACGCCGGCCTGCTGCCGACGACCTGGCCACCTGACGACGAGGACTTCGAGGAGGAACCACAGACCACCGTGCTGCTGGTCGACCGGCACGAGGTCGCGGTCCTGGAGATCGACATGACCTGCTGAACCGGTCACGCGGGCGAGCCGGACGCCGAGCGGGTCGGCGGGGCGATCGCCCGGGAGCCGCGACCGGAGTACGGGGTCCGGTCGCGGCTGCGGGGCGACAGCGTCAGCGCTGCGGCATTGGCCTGACCAGGGTCGGTGCGCCCGGCGCGGGGACGACCGCCGGCACCCGGGCGACGGTGGCGGTCCGCGCCGCGACGGCGCTCTCACCGACCAGTGCCGTGTTCAGGAACCTGCCGACCGCCTCGCCGATCGGGTCCGGCGTGCCGGGCAGCGCGTAGTGCGTCACGTTCTGGGCGAGGCTCACCTGCCGCCGACCGTCCGGGGTGTGCAGCGAGATGGCGCTGTGCCCGAAGACCAGGCCGTCGTGCCCCCAGACGTCGCCGGTGGGCCAGGTCATCCGGTAGAGGCCGAGCCCGTAGCCGGCGGCCTCCGGCTGGGCCGGGTCGAACGGCACGGTGGTCTTCATCGCGGCCAGTTGGGCCGGGCGGAGCAGCCGGCCACCGAGCAGCGCCCGGAAGAAGGTGTTCAGGTCGGCCATGGTCGAGACGAGCGCCCCGGCCGTCCAGGCCCAGGACATGTTGCTGACGCTGAAATCGCGCAGCTCGCCCTCGTACCACGGGACGTAGCCCCTGCTGTGCGGGCCGGCGATCCGGGGACGCACGCCGGGGAAGTACGTGTGCCGCAGCCCGAGCGGCCGGAGGATCCGCCGGTGCACCTCGTCGGTGGCGGACCGGCGGGTGACCCGCTCGATGATCAGCCCGGCCAGGATGTAGTTGGTGTTCGAGTAGGAGAAGGCCGCGCCCGGCGCCCCGGTCGACGGCTGACCGAGGCCGGCCTGGACGAGTTGACGCGGCGTGAACGTGGTGGACCGGTGCCGCTCGATGTCCTCCGGGGTGGCGAAGATGACGTGGTCGTAGTCGCTGATCCCGCTGGTGTGGTCGAGCAGCATCCGGACGGTCACCCCGGCGACCGCGAACTCCGGAAGGTACCGGCCGATCGGGGCGTCCAGCGCGATCCGGCGCTCACCGACGAGTTGCAGCAGCGTCGCGGCCACGAAGGTCTTGGTGATGCTGCCGACCCGGTGCTGGAACCCGGGCAGCACCGGTCGGCCGGTCGTCACGTCGGCCACCCCGCTGGCGCCCCGCCACCGGTCCCGTCCGTCGCGCGCCTCGGCGAACACACCGGGCATGCCGGCCTCGGTGATCGCGCGCAGGTCGGCGGTGAGCGCCGCGTCCGGCAGCGACCCGGCGGGCGGACGGCCGGCCGCGAGTGCCGGGCCGGCACCGGCCAGCAGGGGCGTCGCGAGTGCCGTACCGGTGGTGGCCAGCAGGAAACTGCGGCGTGACAGGTGCATGTCGCCTCCCGTGTGACGTGACTGCTGCTCATCGTGCCCCGGGGCGCCAACCGGAGACGTCAGTCTGCGGACCCACATCGGCCTCCCCAATGGGGATGACCCACGCGGGAGAATCCGTCCGACCAGCGACGGTACGCACCGCCGCCGATGTCCGACACGGTGCCGGTTCGTGTGATCCTCTCCGACTGTGAGACAGAGCCGTTGGCGAGACAGGCTCCACCATGAAGGTCCGGGCGTCGTGCGCGGGATGAGACGTCACCCACCGAGGGGTCGCCCAGAGGCGCGACCCCGGCCGGGCAGGCAGCGGTGGCCCCGAGCGTGGGTAAGTAGTGATGTCGGCAAAACTACTGACGACGCCCCGCACCGGCCGCCGGAAGAATCTCTGCCATCCCGGCGTGCCCGGGCCTCATCCCACCTCGAAGGGAGGTGACCACATGCCGATCGAACGAGAAGACGACGAGTTCGAGCTCGACGATCTCGACCTCAGCGGCCTGACCGTGACGGTCATGCGCGACACCGTCGCGATCCCCGAGACCGGGGCGTCCCGGATCAGCGCGTGCCTGGCGTCCTGCTCCTGCTCCATCAGTCCGGACGAGCCGATGCTGTAGCCGCGGCGGGGCGCGAACCGCGCTGCCTGAGTGACGAGGCGACTGTCGTCGGGCCCGGCGACAGTCGCCCTCCAACCCCGGACTCCTTCCGACGACCCCAGCCGTTCCCCCACCGGTGAGGCGAGCAGATGTCGACCAGTTCCTGGCAACTCCGCCCCACGGTGCAGGCGACCCGGATCGACGGCGGGCTGCACCTACGGTCCTGGGACACCAGCCTCACCCTGGACGGCGCGCCACAGCTGTGGCGGCTCTGGCAACTGCTCACCCGGCGCCTCGCGTCCGGCCGGACCACAGACGACCTGCGCGACCTGTCGCCACGCCCGCCCGTCGCCCTCAACCTGTACCGGCTGGCCGACCTGCTCCGGGAACACGACCTGCTGGTCCGGGTGCCGGAGCACTGGGCCAGCACCGGGCATGCCCATGCCCCCGCCGACGCCTGCGCACCGGCCCCGGTGCCTCCCCCCGCCGTCGCCGCCTGGCTGGCCTCGGTCGCCACCGACCCCGCCGCGTCCTGGACCGGCATCGGCCGGGAATCGGTGACCGTCACGGGAGCGGGCCCCGCTGCCACCGCCGCGATCGAGGCGTTGACCGCCGCCGGAGCCCGGGTCCGGCGGGCCGCGACCCGCATCGACCCACCGCGCGACGCCGGACGCGTCACCCTCGCCGCCAGCGACGGGCGTGCCGTGGTGACCGGGGCCAGCGCCACGGTCGGCTACGTCACCCCCGTCGGCCCGGGTACGCACCTGCGGGCCCAGTCCGGCCTGATCGCCGAGCGGCTCGGACTCGGCAGCGCGGCGACGGCCCCCGGCGACCCGGTTTCCGTGGTGGCCGGCGCCTGCGCCGCGCACCGGCTCCTCGGCGTGCTCGCCGAACTGACCGACCCGACCGCGCCGACGGCGCTCGTCGTGCGGAGCGACCCGCTGCGCGCCACCGCCCACCCGTGGCCGCCCGGCGTACGGTCACCGGCGGTCGACGCCCCCGACCAGCGGGACGACGCCGTCCACGCGGGCCTGCCCACCTCCCTCACGGACCCGGAACTCGGTGTGTTGCCGCCGGTGGAGCTCGACGATCTGCCACAACTGCCGGTGGGACTGGCCCGGTGCCGGGTCGGCGGTGTTCCCGGCCCGGCCGGTGGGACGCTCGTCACCGGGCACGGTCCGGACACCTCCACGGCGAGGTTGCACGCCACGCTGGCAGCGGTGGAGCTGCTCAGCGTGTCCACCGGAGGGGCCGCCGTGCTGGCCTGCGGGGTCGACCGCAACCATGCCGAGGGAGTGCTGCTGCGCCGCCTCGCCCGCCGGTCGGTGGCCTCGACCGGCGTCACGTCAGGCGAGGCTGTCCCCCCGTCGGCGTTCGACGGGCCGGCAGCCCGCCGCTGGTGGCGTACGCTGACCCGCCGCCTCGGCGTCCCGGCGACCGTGCACGTCCGCCGGCTCGCCCCCGGGGCGCAGCTGGCCGTCGTGTGCGGCCCGGCCGCGACGGACCCCGATGGGTGGATGGAACTCGGCTGGGCGATCGAGGCTACGGCCCACGACGCGGTCGCCTTCGCCGCTCTCACCGCGGTCGCCACGGTCCGCTGGCGTGCACACCGGCCCGGTCCGCCGTACTCGCACGGCCCCTGCGGAGCGTCGCCACGGGTGAGCCGCTCGGCCGCGCCCATGCCCGACGGGTCCGAACGGGAGGCCGCCCTCCGGCGGTCACTGCGGACCCTCGTCGGCGCCCCCGCGGAGCCGATCGTG
This sequence comes from Micromonospora sp. DT62, assembly GCF_049847285.1. NCBI lineage: Bacteria > Bacillati > Actinomycetota > Actinomycetes > Micromonosporales > Micromonosporaceae > Micromonospora > Micromonospora sp. DT62. The sequence continues at coordinate 16,430 of NZ_JBNCOB010000047.1, read as the reverse complement.
GTGATGCCGCCAGCTCCGCTGGCCGCCGCCCTGCGTACGGTCGGGCTCGTCGTCCTGCGGGCCGGCGATGACCGGTGACCCTCGGTTGCCCGGGGACGATCGGGACGGTCCCCGGCAGCCGGACCCCGACCTGGCCGGCCAGCTCGCCGAGGCGCTGAGGAGGGCGGGGTCGCCGTACCCGGTGCTGGCCGATGACGACGGGTGGGCCGGCTCCGGCCCGGCGGTGGTGGTGTCGACCCGGTGGAGTCCGGCGCTGCTGAGCCGGCTGGCCGACCGGGGCACCGGGGCCGGCGGCACCGTCCTGCCCGTCCGGTTCGACGGCGGTACGGCGCTGGTGGGTCCGCTGGTCGGCGCCGACAGTGCCACCTGCCTGCGCTGCCTGGAGGTCGCCAGGCTGGCGGCGCCGGGCGGCCGGACACCGCACGGTGACTCCGAGCTGCGGCTCGGCGGTCGGCCGGCGCCGGCCCTGCTGCCCGTGCTCGCCGCGGTGGTCCGGTCCGCGTTGGCCGAGCCGCAGTCCGCCGCCACGCTGCTCTGGGTCGTCCCGCCCGACGGGAGCGTGTCCGCCCATCCGGTGGCGCCGGTGGGGGTTCGCTGCGAAGGATGCCTCAGCCGGCAGCCCGCCGCTCCACCTGGGACGCCGCTCACCGGCAGCGGTCAGCCGCCGGCCGACCCGTTGCGGCTGCGCCGGCCAAACCCGGCGACCGACCTGGCGGGACTTCGCCGGGCGCTGCTGGAGCCACGGCTGGGCCACGTCGTTCAGCTGCACCGGCACGAGGGGTACGGGCTGCCGGTCACCAGGGCGGTGGTCGCCGGTCCGGCGGTCACCGTGGCGGGCTTCGGCCGGGCGACGACCGCCGCGGAGGCTGACCGGTTGGCGCTCTTCGAAGCGGTGGAACGACTGGCCGGGTACGCCCCCCACGGGCCCGCCGCCCGGCAGTGGGCGTCCTTCGCAAAGCTGGGACCGGAGCGCGCCGTCGATCCCGCGGCCCTCGGTCTGCCCGACCTGCCCAGCGCCCACCACATCCCGTACGCCCCCGACGTGCCGACGTGGTGGGTGCCGGGGTGGTCGCCCAGCCGGGCGACGTCCGTGGCGGTGCCGGAGCACGCGGCGTACTGGGGTGACCTCGGGCAGCGCCCGTCGGTGACCTTCCTGTCGGAGTCCTCCAACGGCTGCGGTCTCGGCAACAGCCTGGAGGAGGCGGCCCTGCACGGCCTGTTCGAGGTGATCGAACGGGACGCCTTCCTGATGGCCTGGTACGCCCGTACCCCGCTGGTGGAGGTCGCGCTCCCCGACGAACTCGACCTGGTCGGGCACCTCGCCGACAATCTGGACCTGCTCGACTACGACCTACGGTTGTTCGACGCCACCACCGACCTGGCCGTGCCGGCGGTCGTCGCGCTGGCGCACCACCGGATGCCCGCCGTGGGGGCGCCGACGGCGTTCTTCGCGGCCGGCGCCCACCTGGATCCCCTCTCGGCGATCCACTCAGCCGTGGTGGAGCTGGTCGTCAACCTCCACGAGGTGCGCGACACGTGGCAGGGGGATTCGGCGCGGGCGGACCGCGACCGGCTACTGCCGATGCTCGACGATGCCGCGTTGGTCCGCCGGATGGACGACCACATGATGCTGCACTGCCTGCCGGAAGCACGGCCGCGCTACGAGTTCCTGCTCGGGGCCGGGCGGACCCGGGCCTGGCGGGAGGTGTGGCCGGGACTGCCCCGTCCCGTCGAGGACCTCGCGGCCCTGTTCGGCGCGCTCTGCGCGGACCTGCATCACCGGGCCGGGGTGGAACCGATCGTCGTCGACCAGAGCATCCCCGAGCTGCGGCAGGCCCTCGGGTTGCATGCTGCCAAGGTCGTCGTCCCCGGCACCCTGCCGATGACGTTCGGTCACCTGAACCGGCGGACGCGGGGGCTGCCCCGGCTGCTGACTGTGCCGGCGGCGCTGGGCCGCCTGCCCGGGCGGCCCCGCTACGAGGACCTGGCACTGCATCCGCATCCCTTCCCGTGACCGTCCCCTCCCGGGCCCGGCCAGGGGGTCGGGCCCGAGTTGCGGGCCCGACCGCCAGGGGTCACCCGGCGGGCCGGCCGACCGGGAGCAGGTAGGCGAGAACCTCGTCGACCCCGTCGAGGAGGAGCAGTTCGTGGGCGATGTCGTCGTAGAACCCACCGACCATGCCCAGCCCGAGTCCCGTCGCCGCCGCTGTGAGGGCCAGGTTCTGAGCCAGGTGACCGGCCTCGAGCATGCCGAAGCGCAGCGCCCGGAGGCCGTAGGTGGCCCGCAGCACGGGCAGGTCGACGTAGACCCCGAGCAGCGCCGGCAGCGCCGACAGATCGACCCGTTCCTGGCTGGCCGGGGTGTCCGCCGACTGCGTCGCCGGTCCGGCCTTGAACCACATCGACGCGGTGGCCAGCTCGGCGTCGGTGGGCAACGGGCCAGTGGGCAGCAGGAGCCGGGACTCGGCGTCCACGTCGTACTGGTGGGCCGGGACGCCGGCCACGTCCCGGGCCAGCACGCGCAGCCGGACCGCGTACTTGGCGCCGGCGCTCGGGTAGGGTCGGCGGACCCCGGGCCTGCCGGCCCGATCACTCGCCCCGCTGGCGGTCCACAGCAGAGTGGCCAGGTGCGCGGCGTCCAGCGGGCCGCAGAGCGTACCGCGTCCGCTGGCCCGCGCGGTGAGCGCGTCGCCGAGCGCGGCCGTCACGGGCGCGGCGGGGGGAAGGGCCAGGGGCGGACCATACCGTCGCCGGTCGCCGTGCCGCGTCCGGTCCGACGTCCGCGGCCGCTGCCCCTCGATCCGGCCCGGGGCGTAGCTGCTGGCCGCCAGGTACCGCCGGTCGGGGCTGTCGGTGCCGTCGGCGAAGAAGTCGGTGGGGCCGTCCGGCGCCAGCAAGGCGGCGGCGAGGAAGTGGTAGAGGGAGCGCTCCTCGTCGGGCAGGATGCCCAACCGGTTGAGCAGCATGTGCAGTTGGGACGCCCACACCCCGGCCCACTGGTCTCCGCCGCCGGCAGAGCTCTCCAGCTGGGCGCGGGCGGCGCGCACCTGGGCGGCCCACCGGTCCCGGATCCGGGAGCCGTCCGCCGCGGAGGCGGTGATCTCGTGCCAGCGCCGTACCACCGAGCGGGCCTGCGTGGTGGCTGCGGCGAGCGCCGGCCCCTGCACGGTGCCCGCGGTCAGCGTGGTGCTCTCCGGGTGCCACCGCCAGGCGGTCGCGCTGCGGCGCAGCCATCGGGCCGCGGCGAGCATGTCCAGGTCGAGGGCGATCAGGGTGGCGAGGACCAGGTCGGTAGCCGCCACCATCCGCTGGCCGGGTCCCGGGGTACGCGCGACCACCTCGGCGGCGATCCGGCTGGAGGTGCCGAACACCGTCTCCGCCACCGGTAGCGCGGCCGGGCCGCCGTACCGCCCGGTCTCCGGCTCGTAGTCGACCTGCCGGGCCTGTGCGTGCCCCGGCCACCCCGGACGGCTGGCGGTGCTGAGGTCGAGCAGCGGATGGTCGGCGGCCCGGGCCGCGGCCACCAACTGCTCCTGCCACCGGCGGTGCTCGTGCGCCTCGGCGCCCCGGGCCCGCACCCTCAGGTGGGGACCGTCGTCGAAGTAGCGGATGAAGAACCAGTCGGCGATCGTCCCGTTCCGACGCAGTCCCTCCATGAGCGGTGTGAGTGTGCCGGTGATGAAGTCATCGACGTGTTCCGCGCTCCAGTGCAGATAGCAGTGCAGGCTGTGGAACTTCTCCGGATCGTGGTGGTAGCGGACGACGTCGGCGGCGGCCGTCGGCCGGGGCTCACCCATCGGTGCCTGCACGGTACAGCTCGATCACGACCTCCGTCGCCGGCTGCCCGGGACGGGGGGCGGGCAGTGCCTCCTCCAGGACGACGCCGTCCGGGTAGCGGGCCAGGGTCCGGGACAGGCAACGCAGGTGTAGCGGGCTTGCGAGGTCGACGTACTGGGAACGGGGCTGTTCCAGGTAGGACATGAACGCCGTCAACCCCTTCCCGCCCTCGACAGCGGCAGCGCTGACGAAGACGTGCTCGGGCAGGCCGAGCAGGTGTCGCCAGCGCACGGCGGTACGTCCCACCTCCGCGGGCCGGGCGTCCAGCTCGGCCCGCCAGGCGGCGACGATGTCCGCGGAGAGCCGCCAGTCCGCCCGGGAGAGGACCACCTCCCGGTACCGCAGCCGGGGCCGGCACCAGACCGGGCCGACCGGGGTGCGGCGGAGCTGTCGGGCCGCCATGGCCCCGCCCAGTCCGACCGATCCCGTCCCCACGTCGGTGAGCATGCTGGTCAGGCGCTCCGGCAGCATCAGCGGCACCAGGAACCCGAGATAGACCACGTCCAACGGTTCACCGGTGGCGGTGACCACCAGGCGGACCTGATCGGTGGCGACGTCGTGGACCAGGTGCAGGTCGTCCGGGACCAGGGTTCCGTGGCGGCGGTCGTCGGCGATCTCGTCGCCGACGAGCAGCGGATGCAGGTTGCCATTGAACCCGTTGACTGGACGGAGCTGGGCCACCCGGGCGCCGAGGTGGTGCCGGAGCTGGGCGGCGACGGCCGTTTCGGCCTCCGGGGGGAGCTGCCGCAGGAAGCGGCTGGTGAACCGGCCCCAGCCGCCGTACACGTGATTGACACAGAACGACGCGCCGTCGTGGCAGGACTGTCCGAAGACCGCGTACGAGCCGGGTCGGCTGGTGAGCCAACGGGGCAGCCTGGAGGCGATGGCGTCGGGCAGCCCGTCGGGGACGGTCAGGTTCCCGTCGGCGTCGGTCGTGACGGCGGCCACCAAATCGGCCCGGAGCCGGGCCAGTTCGCGCAGCTCGTCACCGGGGGCGAGGTCGAGCGTCGGGTCCAGGGCGCCGTCGACGCCGACCAGGTGCGTCGCCTGCCAGACCGCGCCGTACTCCTCGGCGAACTCCGTCGGCGACCCGCAGCGGCCGCCCACGCCGTAGCGGGCGACGAAGCGGTCCCGGGCCAGGCGGCGGACCACCGCGTGCTGGTCGAAGAGTTCGAAGAGCGGGGTCAGCGCGGCGAGGGTGCCCCGGTGGTCCCGGCCGTGGGCCCGGCCCAGGCTCACCGGGCGGACCAGGGTCACGTCCTCGGTGAGGGGTTGCGGACGACCCGTGCGGTCCGCGCCGAGCAGGGCGAAGGCCGCGTCCCACCGGGAGCGTAGCCCGGCCAGGGCCGCCGGCCGTTCGGTCGCGTCGAGACCGGCGAACGCGGTGGTCCTGGCATCGATCTCCCGCAGCAACACGGCCACGTCGGCCAGGCCGCTCCCGGCCAGCCAGTCCGCGACCGCGGCGAGGCCGTCGACGGCCTGCGGGTCCACCGGGTACGCGGGGTGGAGCACGCCCTGTTCGACGAGCGCGTGCAGGTACGCCCGAGCCGCCGCGGACGCCTGCGCCGCCGGACGGGGCAGCCGGGTGGCCAGTTCCGTCGCGAGCTGGTGCGGCGTCGCCACCCCGCCGGGCTCCAGCAGATCCAGCAGGTGCCGCAGCGCCCGGGTCAGCGGCAGCGTCAGCGCCTCCTCCCGTTGCACCCCGGGTGGCGCGTCGGGGGCCTGAGTCTGGCGACGCAGCCGGATCGTCGCCCCGTCCACCCACAGGCCGGGCGCCAGCGTGTGGGGCAGATCGCCGCGACGGTCGGGGTGCCGGAGCACAGCGTGGACGAGGGCGGACAGAGTGGCCCGGTCGGCGTTGGCGACCGCCACCACCTCCGGGGAGCCGGTCGGGTCCGGCACCGGCCCTTCCCAGCGGCCCCAGCCCACCCGGGTGAACCAGGACAGCGGCACGGTCCTGGTGGCCGCCCGCATCGCGTACCGGAGCACGGTGGCCTCCGACTTGCGGGCCCGGTCGTCGGGTGCCGGGCCCTGCTCGGCCGCCCGGCGCAGCGCCCGCAGCAGATCCACACTGGTCAGCGCGACGGCCCGGGACAGCTCCTCGGCGCGGCACAGCGCGGCCAGGGCAACCCGGTCGGCGGCGAGCGCCGGCGCGAGAAGGGCGTCGAGTTCCGCGGTGTGCCGGTCGATGTCGTCGCGGAGGCCGAGCCAGGACGCCAGGCCGGGCAGGTGGTCGGTCCAGCCGGCCAGCCGGGTACGCGACGCCACCGACGGGCTGCGCCCGTTGTGCACGTCGCGGCGCAGGGCCAGCAGCGCCCGACGCTGGTCGGAAGCGGCCCGGACGACCTGCTCGTGCAGCACGTCGGCGAGCGCCGCGGCCATTCCCTCGGCGCGTGCGGTCAGCTCCAGCAGGCGGGCGGCGACGCCCCGGAACTCCTCGGTCACGGCCGACGGTTCCGGGAGGGCGACACCGGCGACCCGCACCATCGCGTACGGCGCCACGGTGACCTCGGGCGCCCGGGTGACGGGCCCGACCCGGCGTACGCCCGGCGCCGGCGTCCCGCCGACCGTGGTCCCGATCATCCTCGCTCCTCTCCCCGTGACCGCTTCCTGGTGGAGGGCGGTGACGACGTGTCCGCCGACACTCGCAGCCGTGGCCGTGGGAGGCGTCCGCACAACTACGGGTCCGGTTACGTACTCGGTGGCAGGTGCCGGCTGCGTAGCCGGTTGCGTACTTCTCCGGATGGTGCCGGGCGGCGGCGGAAGGAAGGTGTGCGGGGCGTTGCACCGCTGATCACCCCGACCGCCTGCGGAGTCAACCAGCTCCGGACGGTGGCGGGCCCGCTCGTCGCCCGGCTGAAATCAACGGCCCGCCGTCTCTACCCCAGCGCCAGATCGACGGCAATCCTTCCTCCGCCGGGAAACTACACCTGGACCGATCAACTCGAGATCTAGCCGGATCGAAGAGTGCGGTGGGCTGTTGACTATGAAGCGTCCGCCTTGTGTACTCGACATCCCCAAAGAGGATCTTCCCCCTAAGGATCCCTAATGCCAGGTAAACGGCCTTCTCTGATCACACTGGGGTTGCGGTCGCGCACCCGCAGCCAGCGGCCGTCCCGCGCCACCGTCCGATGATGCCCAGCCCGGCCGACCGGCTCGTACGAACTCGACGGAAATCCGGTCGGACGACCGGTCATCCGCTGCCCCGGACGGAATTCGCCGCACTCCGTCGTCAGCTCGACGACTTGCACGCGGGAAATGGCGCAGCCGTCGCCCTCGCCGGAGAACCGGGCATCGGCAAGACCACGTTGATCTCCGCCCTCGCGGCGCAGGGCAGGGCGCACACCCTCACGGTGGTCGCCGCCACCGGCCGGACGGGCACCGGTCCGCCGGTCGTGGTGGGAGCGGAACCCACCCTTGTCCTGCTCGACGACGCGCACCTGCTCGACACGGCGCACCGGGATCAGATGCAGCTGCTGATCGAATTGACCACCACCGCGCCGGTGCTGCTGGTCCTCGCCTACCGGGACCGACAACTGTCCCGTGGGGCGGCGGCGGTGCTGTCCCGGGCGGCCGCACGCGGCCAGCTCACCCAGCACCGACTAGGTCCGCTGGACCTCGGCCAGACCCGCGAGCTGCTCGGTGACCGGTCGGACCTGACCCGGCTGCACGCCGAGGGTGACGGCAACCCGCTCTACCTGCAACTGCTGGCCGCCGCAGACGCGCAGGCCATGACCGACGCGCACCTGATCCTGCTCGGCGAGCTGGCCGAACTCGCCGACCACGAACTGCGGGTCGCCCAGGCAGCCGCCGTGCTGCGTACCCCCGGTTCGGCGGAACTGCTCGCCGCGGTGGCCGGACTGGACGTCACGGAGACACTGTCCGCCCTGGACACCCTCACCGAGCTGGACCTGATGCGCCCGGTGCAGTTGCTGCCGCGCTTCGCGTTCCGGCACGACGTCGTCCGTCGGTTCGTCTACGCGCAGATCGGCCCCAGCCAACGCCTCGCCGCCCACCGGCGCGTAGAGACCGAACTGCTGGCTCTCGGCGCTCCGGTCGCCCAGCGCGCCCACCACATCGCCCGGGCCCTCGACACGGGCCGTCCTGAGCAGTTGCCCGTTCTGATCGACGCGGCGCGGAGCACCATGCACGACGCACCGGCCGATGCCCTGGAGTGGTTGGAGGCCGCGCTGCAACTGCTGCCCGAGGGCGACGACCGCTGGTACGAAGCGCAGGTGCTGGCCCTGCGGGCCCAGTTGCTGCGCGGCGGTCGATGCGACGTGCAGCAACTGGTGCGCACCTTCCTACCCCGGGCGATCCGCATACCTGGCGGGGACTTCTCCTCGACCATGGCGGTCGCCGTCCGGGTACGCCGGATCCAGGGCCGGCACGCCGAGGCGTCGGTGCTGATCCGGGAGGGGCTGGCCGCTCTGCGGGGCACCCATCCCTCCACTGCCTCCACGGCCGTGGCCATGCACACGGAACTGGCGGCACTCGCCCTCGACCGGCTCGATCAGGAAGCCGCCCGTTTGAACGCCCGCGAGGCCGCCACCATTGCCCGGCAGCACGGGGACCGGCTCGGGGAGGCGGCCGCCGTCGCCCAGATGGCGATGGCGCACCTGCTCGCCGCGGAGAGCGACGCCGCGGACCGGGCCGCCGACATCGCGGCCGATCTGGTGGACACCACGCCGGACAGCAGCGTCGTCACCAACCTGCCGGCCCTCTACCTGGTGGGCTCGACGGAGGACGCCCTGCACCGGTTCACCGAGGCGCAACGGCACCTGTCCCGGGGGGCCGAGGAGGCCCGCCGAACCGGACAACGGTTCATCCTTCCCGCCATCCTGACCTCGCTGGGGGCGGTGGAGTTGCAACGTGGACTACTCGACCGGGCCGGCCGCACCCTGGAGGAAGCTGCGGAACTGCTCGAACCGGAAGGCACGTCGACGGCCCGGGCTTCGGTCGCCGCGCTTCTCGCGCTCGTACGGTACTGGCAGGACTCCGACCGAGAGGCCGCCGCGGTGATCGCCCTGGGTGATCAGGCCCTCGCCCTGATCCGGGACCAGGGGCCGGCCGAGGATGCGATCGTGCCCTGCCTCCTGGCGGACCTGCTGATCAAGGTGGCGGAGCCGGAACGCGGGCGTCGGCTGATGCTTGACGCTCTCGGCGGCCCGGAGATGCCACGGATCGCCCCGCCGAACCGGTCCCGGTGGTACGAGGCGCTGTCCATGGCCGCGCTCCGGATGGGTGACAAGCGTGACGCGAGCCGGTGGGTCGACCTGGCCGAGGCCTCGGTGCGAAGCCTCTCCGTCAGCCGTCAGGGCTTCCTGATGCGCGCCCGCATGCGGCTGTACGCCGCTCGCGGGGAAACCAGCCCGGCGCTGGCCGACGCGGAGCAGGCAGTCGAGTGCTTCGCCGGTCGGGGACTGGACCTGGACCTGTGCCGGACGATGGCGGCGGCGGGAACCGTACTGGTCGACGCCGGCCGCACCGACGATGCCCATGCCTGGCTCGGACGGGCCGCCGCGCTCGCCGAACAGTGCGGTTCGGCCCGTCTGGTCGATCGGGTTCGCCGGCAGCAGAGCCGTCTCGTCCCCGACGCGTCAACCAGGGGTGGCGACCCGCTGGCCGTGCTGACCGAGCGTGAACGGCAGATCGCCGATCTGGTGAGCCGCGGTATGACCAGTGTGGAGGTCGCACACGGGCTCTTCCTGAGCGTCCGTACGGTCGACACCCACCTGGGCCGGATCTACCGCAAGCTCGGCGTGTCGAACCGGGCGAGCCTGGCCCGGGCGATACTCCGGTCGCACACAACGACGCCGGCCGGCGAACCTCGGTGAGGTGAGCGGAGCGTCGGCCATCAGCGTCGCCCGGCGTACGCCTGGCAAGGGTGACGGACGCCCCGGAGCCTGCGCTCCCGGAGGTCGAAGAGCGCAGGCTCCGGTGGCCTCAGACGACCCGGATGGCCCCGGCCGGGCAGAGATCGGCGGCGCGACGGACCCGCTCGCCGCTTCCCGCCGGCGGCGCGGCGGCCCGCAGCAGCACCAGCCCGTCGGAGTCGTCCTGCGCGAAGACCTCCGGCGCGGCGAGCACGCAGTTGCCCGACCCGCAGCAGGCGTCCCGGTCGACCTCCACCCGCACCGTCGCCTCCTCGCCCACGGGCCGGCCGCCGGCGTTCACCAGGTCACCGGCAGAGCGTCGAGTCCGAAGACGACCGAGCTGTCCCGGGTACTCAACTCCTCGGGCGCGGCCGTCACCCGAAGGCCGGGAAAGCGGCGAGCCAGCGCCACCAGCGCGATACGTAGCTCGGCCCGGGCGAGAGGCTGCCCGATGCACTGGTGCACCCCGAACCCGAAGGCCACCTGCTGGTGCGCCTGCCGGTACGGATCGAACCGGTCGGGCTCGTCGAAGACGTCGGCGTCCCGGTTGGCCAGGGAGATCAGCACGACCGCACCCTCACCGGCCCGGATCAGCCGACCACCGATCGTGACATCCTCGGTGGCCACCCGGAGCAGGCCGGTCCGCACGATGCTCAGGTAGCGCAGCAACTCCTCCACCAGCTCCGCCGCCCGGTCGGGCTCGTCCCGCAGGATCGCGTACTGCCCCGGGTCCCGGGTCAGCCGCAGGACGCTCAGCCCGATCATGTTGGCGGTGGTCTCGTGACCGGCGATGAGCAGCAGCAGCGCCATCCCGACCAGTTCGTCCACATCGAGCTCCCCCGGCTCGACCCGTTCCCGGACCATCCGGCTGAGCAGGTCGTCCGTCCCTTCGGGCCGGGCCCGCTTGGCGTCGACGAGCGCCCGAATGTAGTCACGCAGCTCCTCGAAGTCGCGCTGGACCCGCGCCGGCGGCATCTCGCGGTCGAGCAGGGTGCGGCTGCGGGTCTGGAAGAAGTCGTGGTCGGCATAGGGGACGCCGAGCAGGTGACAGATCACCATGGACGGCAGCGGCAGGGCGAAGGACGACACCAGGTCTGCCGGAGGCCCGGCGGCAGCCAGGACGTCGAGCGCCTCGTCGACGGTGCGCTGGATCAGCGGCTCGATCCGGCGGACATTTTTGATCATGAATTCGGCGGTGAGCATCCTCCGCAGGCGCGAGTGCTCGCCACCGTCCATCTGGATGAACGAGCCCTTGCCGCCCTCGGCCGCCTGCGGCGGCAGCGGGCGCAGCAACGGAAAGCCGGGGCGGCGGAAGTCGGAGCTGAAAGCGGGGTGGCGCAGCAGTTGGCGGACGTCGGCGTGCCGGGTGACCAGCCAGGCCGGAGCCCCGGTGGGCAGCCGCACCCGCCTGACCGGGCCGACGTAGCGGTCTCGTTCGGCTTCGTCCAACGGGGTGAACGGACCTCGGGTCGGATTGACCGGCGGCCAGAGGGGCAGTTCCGCCTCCACGGCACGTGTCACATGGACCACCTCCGACGACAGCAGTGGGTAGCCATATCGATGCGCTACGTTACCTATCGGTGAAGGTCGACACAATCCCCGTCACCCGACCGGTGCAACGCCCACGACCGTCCCGCCGTGCCGGCGACCCGGCTCGGGCGACGGGCCGCCGGCGCCGCGCTGCGGCTGGCTGCCCGGCGCCTACGAGCCGCACAGCGTCGGCTTCCCGGGCGACGGTATCCGCGCGCACCGGCCCGTCGACGACCTGCACCGTGCTGGGCCTGGGCTACGCGGGCCAGAGCGCGACCCTGCAGTGCGGCGCGGTGGGTGACGACGGGTGGGGCTGGTACTACGTCAGGAACAACAGCACCGGCGTCACCGGATTCGTCCGGAGTGACGGCCTGACGGGCGTACCGATCTCCACCCTGGCGTGCTGATGCCCGGTGGCGGCCGGCAGCGGTCGGCACCGATCTCCGGGCGGCGTCGGGCACCTGTCCGGCGCGGCCCGCCGCCGCCCGCCCGATCCGACGGCTCCGGCGACTCACGCCGCGCCCAGGCGAACCCAACCGCTTTCAGAGCAGCTCGCCCGCTTGAGCTCTGACCAGGCAAAACGGATGGCCGGCCGGATCGATGAAGACGCGCCACCGGCCCTCTCCCGGCTGGTACACCGGCTCACCCGCGCCCAACTCCAGCAGCCTGGCCTCAGCTCCGTCCAAATCCTCGACCGCGAAGTCGAGGTGAATCTGCTGAGGAACAGTCTGATCAGGCCATCGCGGCGCCCGGTAGTCGGCGACCCGCTGAAAGCCGATGAACATTCCCTCCACACCGGCGAGGCCGGCAAACTCCGCGTCTGACTTCGGATGAGGTTCCAGGCCGGTGGCCTGCTGATAGAAAGCCGCCAAAGCAAGCGGATCGGGACAATCGAGTGTGATCGCGTTCAACTTCATCTGCAAGGACGTGGCACCCTCAGGTCGAAAAAGGTGACCCACTGCCGAGCGCATCCCACCGGCTCAGCGATATGGCAACAGCGACAATAGTCGAAAGAACTGTTGCCGCGTCCGGCCGAGAGCCCAGCTTCGGTGAGTCGCGCATCGGCTGCCAGCGGACATGCCTGGTAATGCGCCGGTGACCACCATGTCGGGCCCGCACCCGTTCTCACCTCCCTCGGCTGCGCTCAGCCGCCATGGTTCGCCACCGCTGCTGGACTACTACCTGCTCTACGCCGTGCCCGTGAGCGGCGCTAATCCGGCGGAGCGCGAAGGCATACTCGCCGAGGAGTTCCTGCTCGCCGAGGATCACTCGGCCGTGGGACTCCTCAGCACCGGGTGGACTGTATTGGACAGTCGGTGGGGTGACGCCTCGGTCATCAGTCAACGCATTCGCGCCGATGCCGGCCTGCGACGACGGGTCATGCCGGTCGACCGGGCTACCGCAGCCGCGATCTACCGGGAAACCTGCGGCGACGAACTGCCGTCCGAGGCCACCCTTCGCGCCCACTTCATCGACCGGCCGGCGGCCAGAATGCCAGGCGCGCTGCGGCTGAGTACGCCCGAAGCCAGGCCTGGCTTTCACGAGACGCGCGTCTATCGCATCCTGTTCGCCAACGAATTGACCCCGGACGGCCTGGCGGCCCTGCGCACGTCCTGGCAGATGTCGGCGACGGGTGACGTCACCGATCCGGGCACCCGGATCGTCGGAACCGCCGGACACCGCACTCGCGGCGACGTCTTCACCTGGGATCTGCGCCGCGTCGGCGCCGGCAGCGCCTGGTGCCTCGATGTGACCTGCGAATTGGCCGGAAGCCGGGACGAGACGGTCGGGTTCCTGCTACGGGAGCTGACCACACATATGCGCGCGCAGGGACTGATACCGGTCACCATCGACCGTTTCTGCTGATCGACCGGTCGGGGTGCGGCGCCGCGTTCGCGATGTTCTCACCGGCCAGCGGCCGGATCGGATCGCTCACACGGGGCGAAGTTGAGCACGAGGGTCTGAGTCTGCCCCGATCGGGCGATGACAGAGGGGAGTGCGACCGTCACAGCCGCGGTCTAAGCTCGAGGTACGACGTCAGGTGGAGGGCCGTCCGTCGATGCGTATGTCTCGGGTGCAGTCTGTGGTGATGGCCGCAACCGTTCTGTCGGCCGTACTGCTCGGGCTTTTGATCCATCACCTCATCCGGGATCCCGCGCCGCTGGCCGACCCGTTCGACGGATCGTCCAGCGCGCCTGCGGAGCCCTCGAAGCCACCCACCCTGGCCTATCTCGCCGCAGACGAGCTGGCCCTGCTGGTCGACGGTCGGCTGGTACGTCGGATCGAGGGCGACTTCTCCGGGTACCGCACGGCACCGGGCTGGACCAGTAGCGGACGGTACGTCTTCGCGGTGACCGCCGCAGGCACGGACGAGGCGACGGTCGCGGTCATCGACCGCACGACCGCGACCAGCTTCTCCCTCCCCTGTGTCGGCTGCTCAAGCAGCATCTCCGTCGGTACGGACGAGATCCTCGTCGTGGACGGAAAGCGGAGGATCCACCGGCTGGCGTTGCCCCGGGGGCGCGACGGCACACCTGAACCGGTGGACGCCCCGGTGCGGTTCAGTCAGCAGCTCACCGCCCTGGCCGGTCTGCCGGAGGTGGCCCTCTTCGCTGGCGCCGATCTCGATACCACGGCGGCCTACGGCGGACCGGAGCAGTTGCTGCTCGCCTCCTCGGACGGGCAGGTCAAGCGGATCGGCATGACGAAGGGAAACATCGCCGTCTCCCGAGGGACCGCCGCCGCCACGACCGCCTACGGCGGAGCCCGAATGGCCTTCGTCGAGGGCGGTCACTTCGACGCCTGCCGGGAGAACGCGACCGTCACCGTCCTGGATCCGGCCACCGGACGTAGGCAGGAGACCCCCGGCCTCGATGCGGCGGAAGGCCCCACCCCGTTCGGCGTGGATGGTCGGGGTTCCCGGGTGGTCGACCTCTGGTGGGAGGACGGCCTGCTGTACGCCACCACGATCGGTTGGTCCTGCGGGGAGGCATCCGTCTGGGCCTACGGCGCCCCGGTCCTGTGGCGTCTGGAGGCGAACAGCTCCTGGAGCCGGGTAAGGGGCCAACTGCCGACGCAGTCGGTACGCACCAGGTCCGGGCTGGTCTTCGCCAGCCTGGCGCCGGCGACCGACGGTCAGAGCGCGACCGCGTTGACCTGGTTCTCGGGGCCTGAGCAGCGGGTCGTTCACCCCGCGGTGACGGCGATCGCGACACCGCCTCAGTGACCGGACAGGTGGAACGACAGGTCACGCCATCCGTACTTTGTGAGCGACGACGATGGTCAGGAGAAGGAGATGGCACCCGAACCGCTGACACCGGGAGCAGACAAGGACGGCGAGAAGACCACCGCTGCGCCACCACCACCCGCGGCAGCGGAACCGGGGCCACCCGCTACGGAACCGGCGCCACCGAAAGGTCGTTCACTGCTCGCCCACGCCGGGGAGCAGATCGCGCCCGGCATGAAGGATCTTCCGCCGCCGGAGAAGCCGAAGTATCTGCTCGTCACGATCGCGCTGGCCATCATGAGCCTACTGGCGACTCTGCTCGTCACCCACTTCTTCGATCGGGAGACCGCGGATTCACGGATCGGGGCGGAGCAGGACGCCGGCCGGCGGCACGACCAGGCCAAGACACCCTTCGTCGCTTCGGTGAAGTACGACCGCACCATCCCCGAGTTCTGGCGGATCGTCCTCGACCGGTCGTTGACCCAACCGGAGCAGGTGAAGCTGGAGTCGCTCGGGTCCGACGTGGAGATCTGGCGCTTCCTCCGTACATTGGGTGGACGTCTGCTTCCCTTTCCGTCGATGATCGATGGCTTGCCGGGTGGCTTTACCGACCCGTCCACCAGTGACGCGGCGGTCTTCACCATGAACATCATCAGTGACCGGACGACCCAGCTCTCGATCATCGACATGCACGCTGTCAACGTCTCCTGCCAGCCGTCAACGGCCAAGGCGGTGATCGACGTCGCCCCGGAGGGCGGTGCCGCTTACGAAGGGATGTTCTTCGATCTGACCGAGGAGGATCCGATTCCGTACATCGCCGATGACGTCGAGGAGCAGGGACGGCCGTACTTCAGTCGCCGGAAGATCGACCTGGGTGGTGGCATGTCCCCCGGCGGGCTGCGCGTGGAGGCGGTCACCGGGGAAAAGTCCTGTAGTTGGGAGATCGAGGCGACTTACCACGACTCCACGCCGCAGGGTGGCGGGAAGCTGATTCTCCGCGACGGGGAGAAGCCGTTCGTCGTGGAGGCCCGGCCCCGGCACCCGGAGCAGTACTGGATCCGGAGTTCCGCCACCTTTCCGGTGTTGAATCCCCCGAACTTGGTCCCGTGCCACCGGATGCCCACGGCTGCGGCGTGTCAGGGCCGGTTCGACCCACCCTGACCGGACCCCTCGCCAGTCCGAAGCCGGGACAACGTGTCTTCTCACCTGCGGTGCCAACTCGGCAGATGACCGGGGTAGCCACTTGAAACTTGACCTGCGGTTATGTCCTGTCGGGACGGCCGGATTCGAACCGACGACCCCTTGACCCCCAGGCAACCAGCACGGATCGGTGACCTGCTGTTTCACAGGCGCTGAGCTGCCGGATGGGTCCTCCGGTGTCCATGCTTGTCCGTCGGCATCCAACCCGGTCGTCACCCGGTTAGTCACTCACGCGTCGCGCTTGCGGCCCTGCTCCCTCACCTCTGCCGCGCAACTGAGCAACGACCTAGCCAGCGCCTCCGCCCGGTCCGCCGACAACCACAACGAGCCGTGCGGCACGTCGTCATCGGGACCGGCCAACCCTTCCGTCAGAGTCTCCGCTGGCACTTCGACGTCAAGCCGAACGAAATGATGCCCCCTGCTGTAGTCGACGAAGGCATCCAGGTACCGGTCATCATCGAAGGTCACCGCCGCATGCTGCCACGACACCGATGCCCACCTCACCCCTCAGCCTCGACCGCTTCGTCCCGAAAGAATGATCATCCGTCGATGAGCCGGGCGCGTAGCCGAAGCGAACTGCTCGAACAGTCCACCATCGTCCGTGGGCGTCCGGCGTCGGCCGCCCCGGTCGTCACCCAGTTGGTCGCCCAGCCCGAGGGCCAGACGTTGAAGCGGAACTTAAAGCCGCTAGGGCCTGTGTCGAAGTCGGTGCCAGGGCTTGAGCTGTTGAGTGAGGATCTTCGCGTGTCGGTGTTCGAGAT
>NZ_JBNCOB010000046.1:0-23127 GCF_049847285.1 Micromonospora sp. DT62 | reverse complement strand
CGGCCGCAGCCTCCAAGAACTCCAACAACGCATCCTCGAACACGACGCCAAAATCCAAATCCCCGCACTCACCCACTGACCACGGCCGTGACCGCCTGCCGGCACCGCGCCGACGGCCCCCGGACGTACCGCCGCCCGGCCCGCGACGCGGACCGGGCGGTGTGGTGTCCGCCTACCGGTGGTTCAGCAGCACCGGCAGCGACGCCACGTCGTTCGCCATGAACGAGCGCAGCGGCTGGATCTCATCCGGCGCCACGGCCAGCGCGAGGTGCGGGAAGCGGGCGAACAGCGCCGGCACCGCCACGGCCGCCTCCAGTCGCGCCAGGCGGGCTCCGGGGCAGAAGTGCGGACCCGCCCCGAACGCGAGGTGCTCCTTGTTCTCCCGATCGATGTCGAACACGTCCGGGTTCTCGTGGACGGCCGGGTCGCGGCCGTGCGCCAGGTAGCTGATGAGGATGGCGTCGCCCGCCCGGATGACGACCCCCTCGCCGAGGTCGATGTCCTCCTTCGCCCAGCGCATCGGCAGTGCCGCCACCGGGCAGTGCGCCCGCAGCGCCTCCTCGATCGCGTCCGGCCAGCGGGCCGGGTCGGCCAGCAGGGTCGCCAGCTGGTCCGGGTTGGCGAGCAGCTCGCGGACCGTGTGGTCGATCAGCGTCACGGTCGTCTGGCTGCCGCCGCCGATGAGCAGCAGCAGCATGTCGACCAGCTCCTGCTCGCTGAGCGGCTCCTCGCCCTCCACCCGGGCCGCCATCAGGAAGCTCGTCAGGTCGTCGGACGGCTCGCGGCGCTTGAGGTCGATCAGCGTACGCATGGCGACGTTCATGTCGACGTAGACAGCGGCGGACTCCTCCTCCGGCACGTTGTCGGTGTTCAGCACCACGCGCAGGATGCGCAGCACCTCGGGCCGCAGGTCGTCCGGCACCCCGAACAGGTCGCAGATCACCCTGGTCGGCAACTGCTGGGAGTAGATGGTGTGCAGGTCGACCGGCTCGTCCGCCGGGTGCGTCGCCAGGTCGTCGAGCAGCCGCCGGGCGACGAGCTCCACGTGCGGGCGCATCGCGTCGATCCGCTTCGGGGTCAGCGCCGGCGCCACGAGCTGCCGCAGGCGCTGGTGCTCGCGGCCCTCCGCAGTGGACATGGACTCGACGTCCACCCACGGCGACAGCCACTTGATCTCGCCCGGGGTGTAGCTGGGCACGTTCTTCTTGACGTTGCGGGAGACCCCGGGATGGGTCAGCAGGCGCCGGACCACGTCGCCGCGGGTGATCGACCAGGCCAACATGCCTTCCGGCAGCTCGACGGCCACCGCGGGGCCGGCCGCGCGGAACTCGTCGATCTGCGCGTACAGGCACTTGCCGCCGCGACTGTCGATCTGGGTGGTGGGGGCAGCGCTGAAGTCGACCATAGTGCGCCTCCTACGATGGTGAGGGAACGCAGAGAAAGGTAACTGTCGATCGGGAACTGCCGGGTAACGGCTTTCTCGCACCCGCCACGAATTCGCCTGGACAAAGGCGCAGATCATTGCGTCGGGCCGGCTGACCAACCTATCGTCCTACCACGACACGTGTCAGGGAGCGGCGATCCCGCCCTACTCACCGAATTCCGCGGCAACCCCATTTGTTAACGCGTGTGCGGAGGCAGGAACATGGACAGGATTCGCCGGGTCGGCGTCGTCGGGTGCGGGGTCATGGGCGCCGGGATCGCCGAGACGTGCGCGAGGGCCGGCTTGGACGTGCTCGTCGCGGTGTCGCGGCCGGCCTCCCTCGTACCGGGCCGGGCGCGGCTGACCGCGTCGCTGGACCGCGCGGTGGGCCGGGGCAAGCTCAGCGAGGCGGATCGGGACGCGACGCTGGGTCGGGTGTCCTTCACCGCCGACCTGACCGACTTCGCCGACCGGCAACTGGTGGTCGAGGCCGCCTCGGAACAGGAGTCGATCAAGCTCGACGTCTTCGCCACCCTCGACAAGGTCGTCGAGGACGAGGACGCGATCCTCGGCTCGAACACGTCCTCACTGCCGATCGTGAAGCTCGGCGGCGTCACCGCCCGGCCCGAGCAGGTGGTGGGCATCCACTTCTTCAACCCCGCGCCGGTGCTCCCCCTCGTGGAGGTCGTCGGCTCGGTGCGTACGGACCCGCGGACCGTCGAGACCGTCGACGCGTTCGTCACCGAGGTGCTCGGCAAGCAGGTCGTCCGCGCCAAGGACCGGGCGGGCTTCGTGGTGAACGCGCTGCTGATCCCGTACCTGCTCTCCGCCGTGCGGATGGTGGAGTCCGGGATGGCGTCGGTGGCCGACATCGACAAGGCGATGACGCTCGGCTGCGCGCACCCGATGGGTCCGCTGCGCCTCGTCGACCTGATCGGGCTCGACATCGTGGCCGCGATCAGCGAGTCGCTGTACCGGGAGTTCCGGGAGCCGCACTACTCGCCGCCGCCGCTGCTCGCCCGCATGGTGGCCGGCGGCATGCTCGGCAAGAAGTGCGGCCGGGGTTTCTACGAGTACGGGCGATGAGCGCGTACGCCGCCGCAACGTCCCCCGCGGAGGTGGGCTGAACCATGGACCTCGTCGACCGTCTGCACCGCGTCATCGCCGACGCGAAGTACCTGTCCCTGTCCACCGTCTCCCCCGACCGCCAGCCGTGGACGGCGGTGCTGCAGTACGCGTGGCTGCCCGACCCGCTGCGCTTCCTGTTCGGCTCCGCGACCCAGTCCCGGCACAGCAGGCACGTGGCGGCCCGCCCGACGGTGAGCGGGGCCCTCTTCGTCACCGGCGACGGCGGGCTCACCGAGGTCGACGGCGCCCAGTTCACCGGCACCTGCCGGGAGCTGACCGCCGACGAGGTACGCGCACACCACGGGACGTTCTACGACGCCCTGCTGCCGGACGACACGAGCAGGGCGGAGTACACCCTGCCCGTGTCGGCGCTGCTGCCGCCGGCGGAGCACCGCATCTACCAGATCTCGGTCGACCGCGTGTGGCTCGTCGACACCAGCACCTGGATCGAGGACCGGATCGACCGCCGGATCGAGGTGGACCTGCCCTGAGTGGGGCGGGTCCACCCCGGTCCCGGGGTCACTCGGCCATCGTCGCCCAGAACACCGCCTCGTAGGCGTGCACCATCCGCGCCGCGCGCAGGGCCTCCACCGGATCGTCGCCCGCCGCGAGGCCGGTCGACACCACCCCGGCCGCCTGCTCCAGCACCTCGTCCGGCGTCTCGGCGAAGTAGCGGAAGTGCGCGACCGCCTCGTCGGAGAACCCGTAGCGCGCCTGGAGGGCGTCGGCCATCCGGGCGTAGAAGCCGCCCGACTCCTCGACGTTGACCAGCAGGGCCAGCGGGACCGCCGACCGCGGCCCGAACACGGCGGTCCGGACGATGAAGGAGGGGTACGCCTGGGCCAGCGGTCGCGGCTCGTGCGCCCGCAGCTCCTTCTCCCCCAGGCCCACGGCGGCGGCGAAGGCCGGCAGCAGGCCCAGCGCCTCCTCCTCGGCGCCCGCCATGGCCAGGAACAGCGGCTCGGGGAAGCGGGCCGCCAGGAACGCGAAGCTGCTCCGGTCGCTGGACACCAGGTGGTACAGCTCGCCGGCCAGGGCGCGCAGCCGGTCGGCCGACACCTCACCGCGCTCCAGCAGCTCCAGGAACCGGTTGGGCGCCAGCTCCAGCGACCGCCGGCCCTGTGCCACCAGCTCTGCCACGTGCTCGTCCACTAGTCACCTCCGAATCGTGCGGTGCAGGTTCGGGCCGCTCGCCGGTCCCGGTACGGGCTCGGCGATCCACGGCCCCTCGATGGACGCGTCGAGCACGCCCTCTTCCAACCAGGTGAAGCTGCCGCCCAGCACCCGCCGGGCGACCGCGACGTCGTCGCCGTCGGTGTTGTCCCGCAACCGCTGGCGGAGCTCCGCCACCCGCTGGCGGGACTGGCGGCAGAACGCGTCGGCCAGCTCGACCGCGGTGCCGCCGAGCGCCCTGGCGTACACGCAGGCGGCGGTCATCGCGTACAGCTCGGCGGCGACGTCCACGACGCGGCCGAGGAACAGCTGCCGCTCGGCGACCGCCTCGCCCCACTGCTCCCGGCCGTCGGCGAGGTGCCGGGCCAGTTCGGCGCTCGTCGCGGCGGCGAACGACAGGTGCCCGGCCAGGTCGCCGAAGCCGGGCGGCGGCGTGAACGGCGAGGACCCCTCGGCCGGGCCCTCCTCGTCCGCCAGCGCGTCGGTCCCGACGAACACCCGCAGCGCCTCGCTGGAGCCGTCGAAGATCCGACCGATGCGCAGGTCCCGGAACAGCTGCTCGACGGGGACACCGCGCTCACCGCGCGCGGCGGCCGACTCGGCGGTCTCGTACCCGCGACCGCCGCGGATCTGCATCAGCTCGTCGACGATCCGCCATGCCTGCTCCGACGCGAACAGCTTCGCGAGCTCGGCCTCGGTGTGCGTGTCCAGCAGGCCGGCGTCGGCGTGCCGGCCGGACACCTCGACCATGGCCTCCAGGGCGAAGGCGGTCGCCGCGATGTAGGCGATCTTGCCCGCCACCGCCTCGTGCTCGCCGATCGGCCGGTCCCACTGCACGCGGACGCCGGACCACTCGCGGGCGATCCTCAGGCTCCACTTGGCGGCGGCGGCGCAGACGGCGGGCATCGACAGCCGGCCGGTGTCCTGCGCAGCGAGCGCCACCTGGAGCCCCTGCCCCTCCGGCCCGATCCGGCGGCTCGCGGGCACCACGACCCGGTGCAGCCGGACGACGCCGTTCTCCAGGCCGCGCAGCCCCAGGAAGGAGCTGCGGTGCTCCACCGTGACCCCCGGCGCGTCGGCCTCCACCACGAACGCGGACATGCCTCCCGGGCCGCTCTCCGAGGGCGGCACCAGGGCCATCACCACGATCAGATGGGCGATGGTGCCGTTGGTCGTCCACAACTTGACCCCGTCGAGGCGGTAACCGCCGTCGCCGGTGGGGGTGGCGGTGGTCCGCATCCGGAAGGGATCGTTACCGATGTCGGGCTCGGTGAGGGCGAAGGCGGAGATCTCGCGTACGCACCTCGGCAGCAGCTCACGCTTCTGCGCGTCGGTGCCGAACAGCCGCAGCGGCTGGATGAGGCCGATCGCCTGGTGCGCGCCGAGCAGCTCACCGAGCGAGGAGTGCGCGGTGCTGACGATCATCAGCGCCCGGTGGTAGCAGACCCCCGACAGGCCGAGCCCGCCGTACTCCTTGGGGAGCTTGATGGCGAACGCGCCGAGGTCACGCAGGCCGTCGACCACCTCGTCGGGGATCCGGTCCTCGCGCTCGATGAGCCGGCCGTCCACCTTGTCGGTGCAGAACGCGCGCAGCCGCGCGAGGAACGCCTCGGCGTCGGCGTCGAGCCCGGCGTCGGGCAGCGGGTCGAGCAGGTCGACCCGCAGCCTGCCCCGCAGGAGTTCGCTGCCGAAACTCGGCCTGGTCATCGTTGCCTCCCCGTTCAGCGGGTGGGTCTGGATCGGGACACGGGCCGGGCCACGTTCGACTCGCGTGAGCGGGTGCGCCCGTGGCCCGGTCCTCGACGTGGGTCAGCTCGCCGGCACGGCCTTGATCAGCGAGAGCGGGCCCGCGGCGCCGTGGCCGCAGGACTCGACGGTGAAGCCGGTCTCGGCGAGCAGGGACCGGAACTCGCTCTCGGTCCGCTCCCGGCCGCCGGCGGTCACCAGCATGTTGATGTCCGTGTAGAACATCACCGGGTTGTCGGTGTTCGCGGTGTCCGGCAGCACGGATCCGACGATCAGCAGCGTGGCGTCGGCGGGGATGTGGGCCCGCACCGTGGCCAGCAGCTTCCGGGCGTTCTCGTCGTCCCAGTCCTGGAAGACGCTCTTGATGATGTACAGGTCGCCGCCCTCGGGGACCGACGAGAAGAAGTCGCCGGCCACGATCTCGCACCGGTCGGCGACACCGGCGGTGGCGAGCACGCCGGCGGCCTCGGCCACGCCCGCCGCGCTGTCGAAGCACACCCCCCGCAGGTGGGCGTGGGTGCCGAGGATCGCGGCGAGCAGCGTCCCGTCGCCGCCGCCGACGTCCACGACGGTACGGACGCCGGAGTAGTCGTACCCGTCGGCGACGAGCTGGGCGGACGCCCTCGACTCCTGTCCCATCGCCACGTTGAACAGCGCGGACAGCTCGGGGTTCTCGGCGAGGTGCACGTACGCGTTCTTGCCGTGCACGTGGTCGAAGGCGCACTCGCCGGTCTCGATGGTGTGCCGCACCTGCTGCCAGGACGCGAACAGCGTGGGGTTGGTGAAGAACCGGGTGAACGCCCACAGCGAGTTCGGCGAGTCGGTGCGCAGCTGCTCGCCCACCTCGGTCAGGCGGAACTCGCCCGGCGTCGGCTCGACCAGCACGCCGATGGCCACGAGGGTCCGCAGCAGCCGGTGCAGCGACGGCGCGTGGGTGCCCGTCGCCTCGGCGAGCTGCGCGCTCGTGACCCGGCCGTCGTGGATGTGGTCGGCGAGCTTCAGCTCGGCGGCGAGCGCGAGCGACTGCGAGGCCATGTAGCCGCCGATGATCTCGATCAGGGCGGCGCGGTTGCGGATCCTGGAGGCCAGGGTGGCCGGAACGGTGCTGGTCATGAGGCATGCCTTTCCGCGAGGGGGTGTCGAACCCACACGTTGGGCTCGACGTAGACGGCGTGGTCGTGGTCGACGTTCACCGCGACCGGGGTCAGGGCACCCGGCACGACGACCGGTCCGCTGGTGTCGAAGGGCAACCCGGTCCAGTCGCGCCACTGCGCGAGGCTGCCGGAGATCGTCATGGAGGCCGGGCAGACCTGGAGCACCTGCCCGCCCGCCCGGACGTGCACGCGCAGCCACGGGTCGGCCGGCAGCCCGTCGTCGCGGGTCCGGGCCGCGTACCCCGGCATCGGCTCGTGCGGCTCGGCGTGCTTGCCGCTGGGCCGGACCGGCCCGACGACGTCGCGGTACCCGTGCCGGCGGGCGTTGTCCTTGACCGCGGCCAGGACGCGCCCCGACATGTTCCGGGCCTGCATGCCCGGCACCACGGCGATCTCCAGTGCGCACAGCGCGGTGAGGTCGCGGCCGGCGGAGGTGTCGAGCATGCTCATCCCCAGCACCGCGTCCCAGCCGGTGTCGGGCAGGCTCGCCGGGTCACCGTCCCACGCGAACGGCACGCCGGCCGCGCGGGCCACCACCGTGTCGTCGGACTCGACGACGACGAGCTGGTGCTCCGGGTACCGGTCGAAGGCCCAGCCGATCACCATCGGCTCGGGCGGGATGTACTCGGGCCACGAGGCCTCCATGTGGAGCATCGCGTCCCGCAGGTCCGGTCGCTCGGCGAGCGTCAACACGCGCACGGGGTCACCTCCCTCGGTCAGGCGGCCAGGCTGCGCGCGGGCAGCGGGTCCGCGGGCATGGCGCAGTGGTCGTCGGCGTGCCTGCGCAGCAGGGCCAGGTATTCGGTACGGGGCACCGCGACCGCGCCGATGAGCTTCGCGTGGTCGCCGTCGTGCTGGACGTCGACCGCCACGCCGCCGCTCTCCGCGACGCGCCGCACCAGGCACGCGACCGCGACCTTCGCGGCGCCGCTGCGCAGGGCGAACTGGGAGTCGGCGCTGAACACGCCACCGACCCGTACGCCGAACGTGCCGCCGATCAGCTCGTCGCCCTCCCACACCTCGACGCTGTGGGCGTGCCCCGCCGCGTGCAGCTCGCGCAGCGCCGACACGAGCTCATCGGTCAGCCACCGGGGCTCGCGGCCCACGCGGCAGTGCTGGACCACCCGGTCGAAGCAGACGTCGAGCGTCGTCGTCCACTCGACCTTGTTGCGCAACTGCCGCCGCAGGCTGCGCTGGATGCGGGCCTGGTCGACGCGGATCACCGGGCGCGGGTCGGGCGAGCACCAGGCGACGGCGTACGGGTCCGTGCTCCCGGCGAGCACCGCGATCCGGCCGGCGGCGACGTCCGCCTCGTAGGTGAACTCGCTGACGATCTTCCGCTCCTCGGTGTCGGCCGGGAACGGGAACAGCCCGTGCCGGTAGGCGCCGAAGAGCGTCGTCGCGGACAGGTCGTCGCCGAACGCGACCGGGCCCTCGGTGGGGGCGTGGGTGAGGTCGAGCGTCTCCCAGCCCATCACGCGGCCCGCAGGAACTCGGTGCGGGTCAGGTAGCCGATGTAGCGGTCGAGCATCTCCGCGTCCACCGTCGGGATCTCGATGCCGCTGCCGCGCAACGCGTGCTCCACGTTGGTGCGGGAGAAGACGGGGAACGTCGTCTCCAGGTACATCTCCGCGACGCTCATCTGGCCCGTCGCGCAGCGGTCGATGAACAGCGGCGCGAAGGGGGTCATCGGATGGTCGGGCTGTTCGACCGCGACCCGCACCATCTCGTCGAGCCACTCGGCCCAGGTCACCTCGCGGATGTCGTGCCCGTGCGCCCGCAGGCGCTCGACCAGCACCGAGATGTTGACCTTCCCGGGGTTGGTGAGGTGGTAGACCTCGCCGGCGGGCCGGGACGCCCGGGCGATGTGCGCGACCGCGGCGGCGAACACGTCGACCGGCGTGTAGTCCAGCGGCAGCTCCGCGACGGGGGCGGTGCCGGTGTCCACCACGAACTTCTTCATCGCGCACATCTCCGTGGCGATGTTCCACGCGCCGTTGACCCGGTCGCCGGAGATGTCGGCGGCCCGGTAGATCGCCACCGGCAGCCCCTGCTCCGCCGCCCCGTGCAGCAGCGCCTCGGCCACCCATTTGCTCTCCACGTAGCCGACGGAGAGGTGGTCGGCGTACGCCAGCGGGGTGTCCTCGTCGACGTGCCGCACGCCGGCGGTGCCGAAGCCCGCGACGACGGCCATGGTCGACGTGTAGTGGACCGGGACGTTGCGGTGCCGCGCGGCCATCCGGATGACCTCGCGGGTGCCATCGACGTTCGCCGGCCGCATGTGCGCGTACGGGTAGATGAAGTTGACGGCCCCGCCGGGGTGGTGGATGACGTCGACCGTGCGCGCCAGCTCGTCGAAGGCCGCCTCGGACAGGCCGAGCCCGGGTGCCGCGAGGTCGCCGGGGACGGCGACGATCCGGCCCGCCGCCTGGTGACCGGCGAGGTCCTCGCCGAAGTAGTGCCGCGCGTTGGCCTGGATGCGGGCCAGGCCCTGCTCCGGCCCGTCGGCGCGCACGAGGCAGTGCACCACGGCGTCCGTGCTCGTCAGCAGCTCCCGCAGCAGGTAGATGCCCAGGAAGCCGGTGGCGCCGGTGAGGAACACGTGGCGGGGGTCCTGCCAGCGCGGCTCGTCGGACACGTCGCGCCGGATCTCCACGTCCAGCTCCGTCTCGGCGGCGAAGTCCACCCGCTTGCGGGTGTCGTCGCCGGCGAGCGTGCCTTCCCGCGCCTCGCGCACCGCCCGCGCCAGGCCGCGGGGCGTCGCGTCCTCCAGCAGCAGCCGGATCAGCGGACGTACCTGGGTGATGAGCACGCCGAAGGAGCCGCGGATCTTCGCGAGCAGCTCGGCGGCGAGGATCGAGTTGCCGCCCTGCGCGAAGAAGTTGTCGTCCGGCAGCACCCGGGGCACGCCGAGCACCTGCCCCCACAGCCGGGTCACGCCGCGCTCCACCAGGTCGACGGGCGTGTCGTCCGCCGCCTCGGCAGCGACCGTCGCGGTGCTCGGCGCGGGCAGCGCGGCCAGGTCGACCTTGCCGTTGGTCTTCAGCGGCAGCTCGTCGAGGGCGACGAACGCCGTCGGCACCATGTAGTCGGGCAGGTGGCGGCCGACGAACTCGCGCAGCTCCGTGACGTCCAGGGGCCGTGGGCCGGTGTGGTACGCGACCAGGCGCCGCTGGCCGTCGTGCTCGTACGTGGTGACGGCGACCGTGTCGACGCCCTCGTGGGCCGCCAGCGCCGCCTCGATCTCGCCGGGCTCCACCCGGAAACCACGGATCTTGACCTGCCGGTCGATGCGCCCGATCACCTCGAGGTTGCCCTCGGCGGTCCAGGCGCCCAGGTCACCGGTCCGGTACATCCGCGCGCCGGGCTCGGACGCGAACGGGTCCGCGCGGAAGCGGCCGGCGTCGTCCTCGGTCAGGTAGCCGCGCGCCACGCCGCGACCGCCGATGTGGATCTCACCGCGCTCGCCGGGGCCGACCGGCCGGCCGTGCTCGTCGAGGACGTACACGACGGTGCCGGGCAGCGGCCGGCCGACCGGGGCCGCGCCGCGGGCGGGCAGCACGTCGGCGGTCAGGTCCATCAGGCAGGAGGTGATCGTGGTCTCGGTGAGCCCGTAGGCGTTGACCAGCCGTACGCAGGGCATCAGGTCCAGCGCCGTGCGGCAGTCCTCCGCGTTGACCGCCTCGCCGCCCACGATCACCAGCCGGACCGGCAGGTCACGGGCCCCCGCGCCGACCTCGGCGAGGAAGCGGCGCCAGTACGCGGGGGTCAGGTCCATCACGGTGACCCCGTGGTGGCGCAGCCGCTCCGGCAGCTCGCTGGGCGCCCAACTCAGCTCGGGCAGCACCAGCGTCGCCCCGCCGAGCAGCGCGACCGTGATCTGCTCGATGGAGGTGTCGAAGGAGAGCGCGCCGAACTGCAACACCCGGTCGTCGGGGGTGACGCCGTAGCGGCCGGCCAGCTCCCCGCACAGGTAGCTCAGCGAGTCGTGGTTGACCACGACGCCCTTCGGCGTACCGGTGGATCCCGACGTGTAGATGATGTAGGCGGCGTCGCCGCCGCCCTCCGCCGCGGCCGGGGCGGTCGCGGCGCCGTCCGCGACGCTCGCGGTGAGCGCCGTGACCGGCAGGTCGGCGAAGCGTGCCAGGTCGCGTCCGTGGGTGATGACGGTGGTGCAGTCGGTCTCCTTGACGAACGCCTCGACCCGGCTGTCCGGCAGCCCCGGATCCACGGGCAGGTAGGCCGCCCCTGCCTTCCAGATGGCGAGCAGGCCGACGATGGCGTCGATGGAGCGTTCCAGGTGGACCATGACCACGGAGTCCGCGCCGACGCCCTCGTCGACGAGGTGGCGGGCCAGGCCGTTCGCCCGGCGCTCCAGGTCCGCGTAGCTGATGTGCGCGTCGCCCTGCACGACCGCGGTCCGGTCGGGTTGCGACGCCGCGCGGACGGCGATGAGTTCGTGGACACGCGGTTGCGTACGGATGTTCATGTTTTCCCTCGGGTGTGAGCACGGTCGTACCCGTGGATTTACCTGCCGCTGACCCAACGAAATTCGATACGGGCGACACTACTGCCTGACGGCGGTTCCCCCGACTACCAGAATGAGCATGGAACCAGAATTGACACTACTCATCAGGGTAGTCATTTAGGCGCGGTCCACCCTCCGTCGAATTCAACGTTGACGACGCCGGAAATCGCTATGTGGCAGTGGTGCCCGGAAGGTCCGGACCGCCCCGCTACGCCGCGGAGGAGACCGGCACGTGGCGGACGAGTTCCGCCCGCGAGGAGATGCCCAGCCGGCGGAACAGGCCGCGCAGGTGGTAGTTGACCGTGTGCGGCGACAGCCGTACCCGGGTCGCGATCTGCCGGTTGGTCATGCCCTCGGCGACGAGCCGCGCGATGGCCCGCTCGACGCCGCTGAACGACTCCCACGCGCCGCCGGCGTCCGGGCGGTGCTCGCGGGCGGCGGGCGCGGAGCGCAGCCCGATCCTGCGCCGCAGGTCGGCGGGGGCCACGGGCTCCGCCGACGGCTCGGCGGCGCGGGACGCACGGGCCACGGCCCGGCGCCGGCGCAGGCGGTCACGGTCGACGCGGAGCGCCTGCCGCACGGCGGGCGGCAGGGCGTCGAGCACCGCCCACCACACCAGTTCGTGCCGGAAGGCGAGGTCGTCGCCCACCCAGTCGAGCAGACCGGCGTCGAGCAGCGCGTCCAGGTCCGGCAGCAGCTGGGCGGTGTTCCGGCGGGTCATCGCCGTCAGCTCCGCGAGCTGGCAGGACCGACCGAGCACGGCGGCCACCCGCAGCAGCTGCCACGATCCGGTCGGCGCGCCGCGCAACGTGGCACGGACCAGCTCCTGGACCCGCTTCGGCGTCCGCGCCCGGCCGGGCCCGTCGGTGACGCCCTCGACGCGGATGCCCTCGCGCAGCGCGGCCAGCAGCAGCGGGTCCCCCGCCGCGGCGGCGACGAGCAGGCGCACGGCAGGCTCCGCCACGACACCGGGCGGATCGGCGACGAGCCGACCCACGGTGTCCCCGGACAGCGGGCGGCCCGCCTCGGCGAGCGCCCCGACCAACTGCGACAACTGCTCGTCCTCGTATGCCACAACACAATCGTGCACGTGAATGTCTGCCGGTCTCAACATTGCCTTACCGCCAGGTACGCCGAGCAATTACCCGCACGTGGGGGAAGCGACACCGCAGCGGCTTCCCGGCTGGTGACCTGGGATTGCTTCGATCAATGTAATGACGTCGCGAGAGAGGCGGGCAGTTGTGGAACCCGTTGTGGTCCAGGATTTCGTACCGGCGATCGACCTGTCGGGCCGCACCACCGCCGAGGGGCGCGCGGCCATCGCGGCAGCCATCGGCAAGGCGTGCGAGGGTTCGGGGTTCTTCACCGTCGTGGGGCACGGCGTGCCCCGGGAGCTGGTGAACCGCATGTACACCACCACGAAGACCTTCTTCACCCGACCGGAGGAGGAGAAGGACCGGAGCGCGAACCGCGGCTCGGGAGTGTCGGGGCTGCGCCGCCCGGGCGGCCCGTACGAGGCGTTCGCCGCGCACGTGACGGGCGACCTGAGTGACGAGGAGCGCGCCCGGCTCGGCACGCACCCGGCCACCTGGAAGGCGGCGAACATCTGGCCGGACGACGACTTCAAGGCGGTCTGGTACGAGTACATCGCCGCCATGACCGAGCTGTCGGCGGACATCATGCGGCTGTTCGCGCTCGCCCTCGGGCTGCCGGAGGACTTCTTCGACAGCAAGTTCGACGAGCACGTGTCCCTGATCATCGCCAACTACTACTACCCGACGCCCGACGACGGCGTGCTGCGGCGGGAGATGCACACCGACTGGGGCAGCCTGACGGTGCTCTACGTGGAGGACGAGCTGGGCGGGCTCCAGGTGCGGCGTGGCGACGACGACTGGCTGGACGTGCCCGCCATCCCCGGCAGCTTCGTGGTGAACATCGGCGACCTGATGGCGTTCTGGACCGGCGGCCGGTGGGCGTCGACCGTGCACCGGGTGGTCAACCCGGAGGGGACGGACGCGCCGTCGCGCGTCTCCATCCCCTTCTTCTACCTGCCCAACCACGACACCACCATCGAGCCCATGCGTCCGCTGGCCCAGGAGAGCGCCGAGGCCGGGCTCGACCGGGTGACCGTCGGCGAGTGGTTCTCGCACAAGATGCAGTCGACGTACCAGGCTTCCGCGTAGCCGACCCCGCGGCGCCCGCCGGACCGCCCCGCAGACGCGGGCCGGCGGGCGCTCTCGACGCGCGGAGCATCGGCAACGGGCGGTCCGCCGGGCGGCGGTCCGGTGTCAGAGGGAACGCACCGCGCCCGGCACGGTGAACTCGATGGTCTCGCGGGCGACCTCGCGCTCCACCACCGTTACCGGCCCGCGCGCCCGCAGCGCCTCCACCACGCCCTCGACCAGGCGCGGCGGGGCGGACGCGCCCGCGGTGACCCCGACCGTGGTGACACCCGCCAGCCACTCCGGCAGGATCTCCGCCGCGTCCTCGATGAGGTGGGCCGGTCGGCCGGCGCGGCGGGCCAACTCGACGAGCCGTTGCGTGTTCGCCGAGTTGGTCGAGCCGACCACGAGCACGAGGTCGGACTCCTCGGCGACCGCACGCAACGCCGTCTGCCGGTTGGTCGAGGCGTAGCAGATGTCGGCCGAGGACGGCCCGCGCAGCGCGGGGAACCGTTGGCGCAGCACGTCGAGCACCTCGGCGGTCTCGTCCACGGCGAGCGTGGTCTGGGTCAGGTACGACACCCGGTCCGGGTCGGGCACCTCGACCGTGTGCGCGTCCTCCAGCGACTGCACGAGCAGCATCCGCTCCGGGGCCTCGCCCAGGGTGCCCTCGGTCTCCTCGTGCCCCGCGTGCCCCACGAGCAGGACGGTGTCCCCACGGTCGGCGTACCGGCGGGCCTCCGTGTGCACCTTCGCCACCAGCGGACACGTCGCGTCGAACACCTCCAGGCCGAGCCGGTCGGCCTCGGCGCGCACCACGGGCGATACCCCGTGCGCCGAGAACACCACCGTCGCGCCGGCGGGCACCTCGGCGAGTTCCTCGACGAACACGGCGCCGCGCGACTCCAGGTCGGCGACGACGTGCGCGTTGTGGACGATCTGTTTGCGGACGTACACCGGACTGCCCCGGCTGGCGAGCGCACGCTCGACGATCTCGATCGCACGCTCGACACCGGCGCAGAACGCACGCGGTGCCGCGAGCAGTACCGTTACGGACTCGGCTACGGACATCGCGCACTCCTTCCCACGCATTCTCCGCAGTATCGAGCCGTGTCCTCGCAATCCGGTGGGGTTTCGATGGAGCACGAGCGACGACGCCCCGCGCCGGGACGTCCGCTATCCGTTCACCTGGTAGGCGGCGAGGACCGTCTCGGAGATGAGGCGGGGGGCGTCCGCCCGGTCCACCTTTCCGCTGGCCACGTCGGCGGCGGCGCCCTTCATGATGTGGTGCAGCACGCTGGTCAGCCAGCTGGCCGGCAGGTCGACCCGGAACACCCCCTCGTCCTGACCCCGGCGGATCAACTGGTCGACGCGTCGCGCCGGCTCGGCGTGCAGCTCGTGCACGCGTTCGGGCGGCAGCGACGCCTGCGCCGCCTCCAGCACGGCGCTCGACTGGGCGATCAGCAGCCAGCTCGACCGGATCAGCACGCGCAGGGCGTCCCGCGGGTCGCCGGTCAGGTCGAGGCCCGCCAGGAGTTCCTCCCCGTCGGCCAGCACCCGGGTCAGCGCGGCCTCGACCAGGGTGTCCCGGGACGGGAAGTGACCGTAGAGGGTCACCCGGCCCACCCGCGCCGCCTGCGCGATGTCGCTGACGCTGGCGTCGGGGTCGCGACTCAGGCAGCTCACCGCCGCCTCCAGGATCCTCTCCACGTTCTGCTGGGCGTCGGCCCGGCGGGTCGGCTTGGCGAGTGGGCGAGTCATGGAACTTCCCCTAAGTCGAACAGACGTGCATGAGTTAACGTGTCTCCGTAACTTGAACACTACCGTTCAACTTGGCGGAGGAGCCTGGCAGCCATGGCGGAACCTGTGACCGCAACCGAAACTCCCACACCCGCGAGTCCGCATCCGCAGCGCTGGCGGATCCTGGGCCTCGTCGGCATCGCCCAACTGATGCTGATCCTGGACGTCACCGTCGTCGCGATCGCCCTGCCGCACATGGGGTCGGACCTGGGGATGGATCGGGAAGCCCTCACGTGGGTGGTGAGTGGATACACCCTCACCTTCGGCGGCCTGCTGCTGCTCGGCGGGCGCGCCGCGGACCTGTTCGGCGCCCGGCGCCTCGTCCTCGCCGGACTCCTGCTGTTCAGCGCCGCGTCCCTGACGGCGGGCCTGGCGACCAGCGGCCCCATGCTGCTGGGCGGTCGCGTCGGGCAGGGCCTCGCGGCGGCGCTCCTCTCCCCCGCCGCCCTGTCCCTGGTCGTCACGATCTTCGACGGCGACGAGCGCAACAAGGCGCTCGGCATCTGGTCGGCGCTCGGCGGCGGCGGCGCCGCCCTGGGCGTCCTCCTCGGCGGCCTGCTCACCGCCGGGCCGGGCTGGCCCTGGGTGTTCTTCGTCAACGTGCCGGTCGGGATCATCCTGCTGCTGGCCCTCCGGATGCAGCTTCCGCCCCAGGCGCCCACCGGCGCGCCGGGCCGGCTCGACGTGCCCGGCGCGGTGCTGGTGACGGCCGCCACCGGAGCGCTGATCTACGCGCTGATCCGCGCCGGCGACGTCGGTTGGGCCAACCCGACGATCCTGCTGCTGCTGGTCGCCGCCGTGCTCCTCTACGCCGCGTTCGTCGTCCGCCAGCGCATGGCCGCGAGCCCGCTGATGGACGTACGGCTGCTGCTCCGCCGGCCGGTGGCGACCGGGGCGCTGCTGATCCTCGTCGCGACCGCGTTGATGATCACGGTCTTCTTCCTGGGCACGTTCTACCTCCAGAACTACCAGGGCTACGGCGCCCTGCGCACCGGGCTGCTCTTCCTGCCAGTGGCGATCACGACCATGCTCGGCGCGAACGCCGCCGGCCGTGCCATCGGCCGGATCGGGGCGCGCACCCTCGGCGTCCTGGGGTTGCTCGTCGCGGCG
Organism: Micromonospora sp. DT62; assembly: GCF_049847285.1. Lineage (NCBI taxonomy): Bacteria > Bacillati > Actinomycetota > Actinomycetes > Micromonosporales > Micromonosporaceae > Micromonospora > Micromonospora sp. DT62. Next base: position 6,903 of record NZ_JBNCOB010000046.1, on the reverse strand, counting down.
GCTGGCATGGCGGTGCCCGCCTTCGTCGACGGGACCCTGGCCCTCGTCGTCGGGGTGGCCGTCGCCGCCGCCGGCACGGGCGTCCTCTTCGTCGTGGCCTCCGCCGTCGCGCTCGGTCAGGTCGCGCCGCACGAGGCCGGTCTCGCGTCCGGCATCGTCAGCACCTTCCACGAGTTCGGCGCCTCGCTGGGGGCCGCCGTGGTGTCGAGCATGGCCGCGGCCAGCATCGCCGGCACCAGCACCGAAGGCTTCTCCCGCGGCTTCACCACCGGCGCGGTCATCGCCGTCGCCGCCGCCGTCCTGGCCTTCGTCATCACCCCCCGGCCGGCCCACTGAGCCCCGACCCGGTGGCCGGCGGGGGCCCGCCCACCGACCACCGGGTCGGACACTCTCTACCACGACCCCGACAGGCGGGCGCGGGAACGGCCGGTGGGGCCGCCCACCGGCCGCCGGGTCGGCGCCCGGCACGCTCCGGGGACGCGCGGGGCGCCGCCACCGTCACATCGACAGGCCGGCGCTCACCGGCGTACCCGCGGGGCGATCCAGGCGCCGAGGCTGTCACCGTGGCACTGCTCGACGCTGGTGGTGCTGACCCGCAGCGACACCTGGGTCGAGTCGCTGATGTCCACCTTGACCGGACGGGTCCTCCCCAGGCCGACCGTGGTGGTGAAGACCTCCTTGCGGTCGGATAGCACGGTGAACCGCAGCGGCACGCCCTTCGGGGACTCGTCGGCGATGCCCACGGCCGCCTCGAGGACCCGGAACTGCCGACTCACCACGAACGTGACCGTGTAGTTGTCGTTCAACCAGCACGGAGACGCGGTCGCCGGCCCGCAGGGCAGCGAGAACGCCTCGCGTGGGCTACGGGACGATCGGGAGCACGTCGGCGTCGCCCCCGGTCTGGGGCAGCCCGGCGGCTGCGGCGACGACCTGGACGGCGTCCTCCAGCGTGGTGGCCTCCGGGAGGACGAGTTCGTCAGGCCAGCCGAGGACGTCGTGGGCGGCGTACCAGCCGCTCATCTGCGTGGCGGTGAACTCGCCGACCTGCGGGCGCGTCAGGTGCCGGCGCAGGGTCTCGGGCAGGGACACGTCGAGGTAGACGAAGAGCGACCGCCCCCGGTGACCGTCCCGCAGGGCCGTCAGCAGGGCCCGGTGGCGGCCGGTGTGCAGGATGCCCTCCAGCACGACGTGGTAACCGTGGTCGAGCGCGAACCGTACGGTCTGCTCGATCAACGCCGGGGCCGCGCCGCCGGGCTTGTCGCGCTCGCCCAGCACGATGCGGCGCAGGTAGTCCTGTTCTACCAGCGCACAGCCCCGGCCGTGCCGACGCCGCAACTCCCGGGCGATGCTGCTCTTACCCGAGCCGGAGTTGCCCCGAACGCAGACGAGGATCGTGTCCGCGCTGCCGGTCGGGACGGCGTCGGCATCGGCGTCGGCGTCGGCGTCGGCGTCGGCGTCGGCGTCGGCGTCGGCGTCGGCGTCGGCGTCGGCGTCCATGGTGCCCCCTTCCGGTCAGCCGGTGCGTACGGTCAGGCCCAGGGCGGCGACGACGCATAAAGCCATTGGCAATCTTGACAGTCTCGGCCTCGTTGGGACACCCTCGGGCCGGGCCACGCCCCGAGACGACGCACCCCCGTCCGGCGGGTTATCTCGCCGTCCTGCGGGACCGGCCGATCCGGCGGCTGGTCCTCTTCGCCCTGGTGATCACGATCTGCGGCTACGCCCAACTCGAGGTGGGATTCACCGCCTTCTCGGTGCAGGTCGCGGAGGTGACACCCCGGGTGGTGGCGTGGGCGCTGGCGAGCAACGCGGTGGTCATCGTCGTACTGCAACTGCTGGTGATCGGCCGCCTCAACGGGCGCAGCCGTTCGCGGGCCCTCGCCGCTGTCGGCCTCGTGTTCGCCATCTCCTGGCTGGTGCTTGGCATCGGTGGCCTGGCGGGCCGGGACAACGCCCTCCTCGCGGCCTGCTGTGTGGTGGCCTGCGCGACGATCTTCGCGTTGGGCGAGACGATGCTCGCCCCGGTGCCTCCGATGCTGACGAACATTCTCGCCCGCGACGAGTTGCGCGGCCGCTACAACGCGATGAACTCGATGACCACCGGCATCAGCGGGGTGATCGGCCCGGTCACCGCCGGTCCGCTGATCGGCACCGGCAACGCCACGGCCTGGGTGGTCATGGTCGTCGGTGGTTGCCTGCTGGCCTCGGCGGTGGGGCTGTCGCTGCGCCGCCTGCTCACCCCGTTGCAGGATGGTCGGGTGCCGCCCGGGACGGCCCGACTCGCGCCCGCCGCGCCAGCCCGCTCGACCTCCTGACCTATCGGGTGCCGGCCGGCTCGCCGTCCCGGGGCGCGGACCGGGACGGCCCGCCCAGCACCGCGCTGCTCTCCCGGACCAGCACCGTGTGCGGCGCGATGATCCGGGTCGGGGCCGCGTCGGGCAGGGCGATCCGGCTCGTGACCCGGGCGACGGCCTCGCGGGCGATGAAGGCGGTGTCGACGCTGACGGTGCTCAGGGCGGGCCGCGCGTACCGCGCCTCCTCGCTGTCGCCGATGCCGACCACGGCGACGTCTTCCGGGACGCGCAGGCCCGCGTCGAAGACGGCCCGCATCGCGCCGATCGCCAGCAGGTCCGAAAAGCACAGCAGCCCGTCCGGACGCCAGTCCTGTGCCAGCAGCGTCCGGGCGGCACGGTAGCCGTGGTCACGGCGGTGCAGTAGCGCGGGTTGGAGGTGCCCCGACGACTCGGCGAGGCCGGCCCGTCGCAGGGCCCGTCGGTAGCCGACCATCCGACGTTGCGCCCGGGTGGAGGACTCGTCCGGACCGACGCCGATCGCGGCGATCTGTCGGCAGCCCGCGCGCAGGAGGTGCTCGGTGGCGTCCTGGGTCGCCCCGGCGTGATCGACGGTGATGTGGTCCCACCGGTGGTCGCTGCTCTCGCCGAGCAGCACGAGTGGCGCACCGGCGCCGGCCTGTTTTCTGACCAGTTCCGGCGGGGCGTCGTCGGCCACCAGGATGATGCCGTCGACCAGCGCGTGGTGGGTGCCTCCGGGCGGAGGGTGGCCGCAGTGGTCAGCGTCGGCGCGCCGCCGAGCAGCACCAGGCAGAGCAGGGTGAGGGTGAGTCTGTGCCGCCAAAGCCTGCGCAGGCTGAAGGAGATCGCCGACCGGGCCGACGCGTCGATCCCGCCCGGTGACTCGACCACCCGCAAACGCCCCTCCCCGTCGGCTCTGGATCACCCGCGCGCGGCCCCGATCGCCTGCGTGGGAACGGTCGCGAGTCGGTGTCCATTCGGCACCGACGCCCACGACGGACGGGTGCCGGTTCAGCCCGGTGCCGGCACGGACACACCCCGACCAACCGGCCGCCGCAGGGCGACCCGGCCTGGTCGGCGCACCGTTTTCCGCGTCCGCGTGTGGTATCCGCGCCGGAACCTCGACGGCGGGTCGTCCGGCTCGCTGGTGTGAGCGGTGCCGCCGGGTGTGCGGACGGCCCGCCGTGCGGCCACCCGCGTCGGTTCACCCCCGCCGGGCAACGGTGATGATCTCCGGGCTCGTCTCGGTGAACGCGCCGCCCTGCCAGTCGCCGAACCGCTCCTCGACGACCAGACCGGCGCCGGTCAGAAACGACGACAGCGTCGCCACGTCCAGGAACCTCAGCACGCTGTGGCTGGTACGCGGTCCCGGCCAACGCGGGCTGGAGAACGTCGTGGTGAACCGCACCGTGCCGGGCTCGATCGGCGGCTCGGCGTCGTACTCCATCCGGACGGTGGCACCACGGGCGTCGACGCCCTCCACCGCGTGCTCCGGCGTCCACCGCTCCCAGGCCCGCGCCGCCGGGTTACGGGTCTCGAACAGGAACCGGCCGTCGTCGGTCAGTGCCGACCGGACCGCCGCCAACGCGGATCGCAGCTCCTCGTCGTCGACGAACACCTGAAACGCGTGGCCGGTCATCACGACGAGGTCGAACTCCCGCTTCCAGCGCACCGAGCCCAGGTCACCCAGCACCCACTGGACGTCGGAACGGCTGCGGGCCCGCGCCAGCATGCCGGCGCCCGGGTCCAGCCCGCACAGACGCCCCTGGTGCCCGGCCGCACGCGCCCGGTGCAGCAACAGGCCCGTCCCGCATCCCACGTCGAGCACGGCACGCGCCGACATCACCCAGGGCAGGTAGAAGGCCAGGTCGTCGCGCTGGTCCCAGGAGCAGAACACGTCGTACAGCTCGGCGAGATCGGGATCGGCGTACTGGTGGTCGACCACCCCATCTGTCTACCCGCGCGCCTCGCGGCCCACAACCGGCCGAACCCACGGATCAAGGAATTGGTCTTCGTCGAGTCTTTCAGTCCATGCCGGTCGCTGGAGTCCGTCTGTTCGGGTTCATGGCCCTGCTGTGCGCCTCCGAGCCCAACCGACCGGTCAGCGAAACTCGTGCACGACGTCGATCGACCAACGATGTGCCTGTTAGCACCACCAATTTCGAACCCGCGCAGAAGACCCCAGTCGGCCGGCGCCAATGGCACGTCATTGGCACGCGGGCAATCGTTGATCTTGAAATATCGAAAGCTCTGGCGGGGACTTGCGCCCTGGTCAGGGTCTCCGGCGTGGAGCGGGTGACGGTAATCGCCGAGCACCGACCGCCGCTGGCCGGGGAGCCAGCTCCAGCAACGGTCGTTCTTCTCCGGTCAGTTTCCGGCCGGTTGGCACCCAAGGGGTAGAACTTAGTACGTGACCAGCACCCACAACGAGGTCAGCGGTACGGTGGTCGGCAATGTCGTTCAGGCAGGCCACATTGGCCAGGTCACCGTCAATGCTGCGCCACCTCTGACAATGTCCGGGTTGCCGGCAGGCACGACGAGGTTCGTTGGCCGGGTCCGCCTGCTGACTGAGATTGCCACGCTGCTCGATGACGAGGGGCCGATCGTGATGTCCGGGGCACCCGGCGTCGGCAAGACCGCTCTCGCTCTCCATGTCGCGCATGCGGCCATCCGCCATGGCCGGTTCCCTGGTGGTGTGCTCTTCGCGGACCTGCGCGGCTATCACCCGGCGCCCACCGACCCGACAGAAACGCTGACGACGTTCGTGCAGTCACTCGGACTACCACATGACCAGATCCCGGTCGGGCATGGTGCCCTGGAGACGGCATACCGTTCATTGCTTGCTCGGCACGGTGCCGACGCCGGGAGCGTGTTGGTCGTACTGGACAACGCGTCATCCGCTGCCCAGATCCGTCCGTTGTTGCCGGGCTCCGGCTCGCATCGCGTGGTGGTGACGAGCCGCCACCGACTCGCCGACCTCGACGGCCTGCGTCCGGTGCACCTTGACGTGCTCGATGTCGACGAGGCTGTCTCCCTGTTGGCTGCCGGCGAATCGCGGGACGACCGGCTTCGTCGGGAGCCAGCCGCGATGCGCGAAGTCGCCGCGCTGTGCGGCCACCTACCCTTAGCGCTGCGGATCGTGACGGCACTGTTGTTGGACGACCCTGGTCGGCCGGTGTCCGAAGTGGCGAGGGCGCTACGGGACGAACGCCATCGGCTGGCAGAGCTGGAGTACGGCGACGATCTCGCCGTACGGGCGGCGTTCGACCTGTCCTACGCTCGACTCTCTGTTGCCGAGCGCCGGATGTTCCGGCTGCTCTCACGCGCTCCCGGGCAGCGGGTCAGCGACTGGACCGCAGGGGCGCTGGCCGGCATCCAGACCCACGACGCCACCAGATTGCTGGCTGCGCTGTGTCGGGCGAGCATGCTGCACCGTTCCGACATCCGGGGCTGGTACCAGTTCCACGACCTGATCCGGCTCTATGCCACGGAGAAGTCGGCACAGGAGGACTCGCCGGAAGAGGTGGACGACGCCATCGAAAGGATGCTCGTCGAATACTACGCGATCGTGGAAAAGTGCCTCGACATGTTGTCCTCGCGCCATGACAACTCGGCGGACAACGTCGAGCACAGAAACACGTTCTCGACATGGTTGGCCATCGAGCGGACAGCGCTGATCGAAGTGGTCGACATCGCGCAGCGGTACGGCTCTCACCTGTTTGCGGCCCAGTTGGCCAGCAACGTCAGCCACCACCTCAGAGACACCAGGCGGTGGGCCGAGGCGGCAACCATAGTGGAGATGGGGATCAGGTCGGCGCACCAGAGGTATCCCGAGTATGAAGCCACGCTCCGGTGCGACCTTGCGGGCACCCTGGTGTTCCTCGGCCGGGAACAGGAGTGTCTCGGCCATCTGACCAGGGCCGCCGATATCGCCGCCACGCTCGGCAACCGAAGGTTCGAGGGGGTCATCATGCGCGAGCTGGGAGCAGCGCATTCCCATCTCGGCAACATCGCAACCTCTCTCAAGCACTATCGCGCCGCGCTCCAGATCGCTGTGGACGCCAGCGACGTCCTGCAGCAGGGAAATATCCAGATATCGATCGGCGTAGCGCTGGAGAAGGCCGGCAACATCGATGGGGCGCTCGACCAGTTCAACCGTGGGCTCCTGTTGTTCCGCCAGGCCGACGCCCGGAGCAGCATCGCATCTACGGAACGCCTGATCGCCGGGGTCTACTTCAACCGGCTGAACCGTCACGATCTCGCCTGCGACCACTACCTTGAGGCCCAAAAGATCTGCCGCGATATCGGTGACCACCACAGCGAGGCCGAGATCTGGCATGAGCTGTGCCGCATCTGCATCCGTGATGGAAACCTCGAAGTGGCCATAACGGCATGGCGGTCGGCGATGTTGTTGGCCAACCGAATCGACTATGGCGACCTGATCAAAGACCTCGAACTCATGTCCACCGAATTTGGCCTGGCCGAGATCGCCGCCGGCGACCCGTCGGCGTCACTGAGCGCTTTTCATCGTGGGTTTTGGCTGGTCGGGCCGTGATGCAGGGCGAGGATGGCCTTGATGATCGCGGTGGCG
>NZ_JBNCOB010000045.1:0-23347 GCF_049847285.1 Micromonospora sp. DT62 | reverse complement strand
GGTGCTCTGTTTCTCTTCACCCCCCCCCCCCCCCCCCCCCCCCCCCCCCCCCCCCCCCCCCCCCCCCCGCTTCGGGCGTTGTCTAGTGCCCGCGCCGCTCCGGGTCTCCGAGCACGCTCGCCAGACGCAGCAGCTTGCGGATGTTAGGGGCGATCACGTACCCGGTGGTCAGCACAATCCCGACCGCCTGGCCGAAGTTGAGCCACCACTGCTGGTCTCCCCATCCCGAGGTCGCCATGCCGTACCCAGCCTTGGCGCCCAAGGTCACGAACGCGGTACCAAGCGCCCACGTCCGGCGGCGAAAGTGATCCACGATGTGTGCGGTGTGGGTGGCGGAGCTCTCCCGCTCACGCTCCAGCTCGGCGATCTTGCGGTGCGCCTGCTCGAGCTCCTCGTGGAAGCCCGCCACGCGGGTCCGCGAGTGGTTGTTCTCGTCCGCCGAGGCGGCCGGGACCTCGTGCGACAGGTCAGTGACCCGGACCGGGTCGTTGGGCTGCTTCTTGGGCATCGGACTCCTAACGGGGGCGGATAGGACTCCGGCCCCCGAAGGGGCCGGAGACATACGAAGGTTGCCATCCACTCGCACACGTTACGTGCCCGACACGTCAGATGCACGTGCATCGTCAAGCAACAAGCCATCAAGTGACATACATCACGCGGTGATTACCTGCATGTTGTGCGGCGTTTGGCTTGCGCATTGACGTGCCTCCTGTGACACTGTCAGGGCAATGTTCCGGAGGGAAGGGACTCTCCGGAGGGGGCAGTGAGTCAGTCTTGGCGTGTGGGTCCAGATACCCACTGCGGTCTCGGCTTGCTGGGCTGTGCACGGGGGAGTTGGCACAGGAGGGTGAGGATCATGGCTAGGAGCTCGACAGCAGTCGCAAATTCCGCCCCAGCGACGACGCGGGGTGGCGGATCGCACGAGCGGGTGACCGTCAATCTCACCGAAAAGACATCCAAGGCGCTCGCCGAAGCTGTCGGGATCACAAGCGACAGCAAGACGGACGCAATCAACAAAGCGCTACAGATGTACGCACTACTCCAACGTGTGCAGGAAGCGGGCGGAGCGGTGTATCTCCGAGAAAGAGATGGCGCTGAGATCGAGCGCCTGCGCATGCTCTGACTCTGCCGCTCTTGGCAGCCGCCCCTATGGACGACGGAGCCGACTGGGACGGATGTTGGGGCTGAGTTCGGGTCGAGCCAGTCATCGTCAAGGCTTGACGATGCGATGATCTGCGGAAACAAGCCGGCGATCAATCCTGGGGCTGGGTTGCCATCCACTTCCTGGGCTGGGTTGCTATGTCGGCAGTCTCCGCGCGCTGCCGCGCCCACGTCTGCTCATACCAGACGTGGACGCGGCAGCACTCCAATAAGTGAACCTCCCCTGATCGAGGTCGGGAAGTTTGCATCGAGTCAGGTAGCCGACTCGCGGTATGCCTCATCGGACGCATTCGCCATTGGCCAGTACCGCACGTCGGTAGTCCGAAGGCAGGTGACACGTGACGGAGCTGTGCGTTCCCTGTGCGCCCCAGGTGGTGATCCAGATTTTCGTGTCATTCCATCGACGCGACCGATGGGCGCCCAGGTTGCTGCCCGGTCTCTCGCTCCTGCGGCAAGCCGACTGGACGGCCAGTTGTTGCGGTACCAGGCGCGCTCGGTAAGCACATGAGCGCTGGTGCTTGGCTGCGAATGCAGGCGGGCGCCACGAAAGTGGAACGCGTGTTGCTGGCTGGCGTCATAGTGTGCGGGCGGCAGCGGCGTGAAGCTCGGCCGCGATGGCTTCCTTGAGCTCCTCATGATGAGGGCCGAGGGCATGCTCTGGTGCGTCTCGAACGGCTGAGTCGTATCGCCATACCGGCCCGTTTCGCCAGGGTGCCGGTTCCCACGTGTATCGCGGGTGGATGTGGGCGTGCAGGTGGTGCCAGGAGTTACCCAGGATCTCGTAGTTGAGCCGGTGAACCGCAGGGTCTCGACCGCTGATCACCTTGAGGACGGCCTCACCTAGCAGGCTCATGTCCGTCAGGAAGTCGGTCCGCTGCCGTACAGGTAGGTCGGTGAGATGGTCCGCCTTACCGGCATAGAGCAGGAGGGTGTAGCCGGGAAGATGCTGGGTGTCACCCATGACGGCCCAGCCAGTCCGCATCCGGGTGATCACCGTAGGGTTCTCGCCACGTTCGGCCGCACCGATTCGGTCGTGGTGCCATTCAGGCGGTGTTGAGGTGGTCACGGGACCACGGTAATCGATCTTCACCGTTACGCTGCCGGGATGGTGGGGATCGGTGACATCGCTAAGCTGCTGGAGATCGCCGACGGCCAGTGGGGGCAGGTGACCGTCGAACAAGCCGGGCGAGTGGGGGTTCCTGAGGCGGCGTTGGCCGAACTCGAAGCCCTCCATGTGATCGAGCCGGTGATCGACGGAGTGGTTCGCTTACGTGCTGGCGGACGGCATCCGATGCCACGGCTGTACGCCGCGTGGCTCCGGCTGGCCCCAGAGACACCGGGATGGGAAAGGACCCTGCCGGACACCGGAGTGGTGTCACACCGCTCCGCGGTGCGCCTATACCGGCTCGGAGACCTACCCGGTGATCATCCGCAGTTCACGGCAAGTGCCAGCGTGGCGGCGCCGGACGGTCGCACACATGGAGCTGATCTAGGACCGGGATCGTGGCAGTGGGTGGACGGGTTGCCGGTCACCACGCCAGCGCGGACTCTGCTCGACCTGGCCGACGCCGAGCCGCTGGACATCACAGAGTTACAGTCGCTAGTCCGCGGATTCGTTCGGGGCGGATGGGCGACGGTCGAGGAATTGACGACGGAGCTCAGCCTCGCCGAACGTCGATGGTGGGTTCCGCTGCTGGAGGCGCTCCAGGCCGAGGCGGCGCAGCCGTGACCGTCGATGTTGGCACTACCGAGGCATTTCGAGACGCCTTTCCCACCTGGAGAGACCTGCGGGCCCACGTGGCAGCGGTGGCCCGGCACCCCGAGTACAACGAGGACCGGGCACTGCACCAGATCTTGATGGCGGACATCACGACGCGCTTGTCGGCACAGGGGGAATGGCTGCTGCTCGGCTCGCTGAGCCTGCCGGCACGGGTACCTGTGAACCTACCAATGCCGGACGATCTACGAGTCGAAGGCATTTCTAACATCGATCAGGCATATCTGCTGCCGAGAACAGCCTTCGACCTCGACCTCTACGCAGCGGGTGTGGCTCGGCAGCTGGATCCCGCCGACACCGGCGCCGGGTACGGCGCCGGTGTCCGCGAAGCTATCGCTGCGGTCACTGCGCCTGCCGGGCACCCCGCAGCCGAGTCCGGCCGTGGTCTGCACGGCTTGGTGGCGTATATCCCCGGCAGCCTGCGGCAATACGACAACGGCCAAGTCATGGGCACGATCACCGCTCAGCCAATAGATCCCCGCTACAGCATCGGAAGCCTGCGCCCAGTCGATGATCCGATCACGATCGAGATCGACATCAAGCCGCCTAGCAAGATTTCCTTCCCAGGAGAGCCCGAGCCTTCCAGCAGACCGATCACCGCGCTCACCCTGCCGGGATTCCACCCCGTGCAGCCCCGCCTTTACCCGGTAGCTGACCAGCTCGGCGACAAGCTCTGCCTGCTTGCCGGGCCACCAGTCAGCTTGCGCAATGCTCCGGCCGGCCCCTGGCACCGGTACAAAGACCTGGTGGACTCGTACTTCCTCATTCGGACGACGCCTATGGCCGCAGCGGAGGTCAGGCGATCACTGCAGACGAACTGGAACCTGCGTCGTCTGGATCCGCCCGTCCTGCCGCATCCCTACCGCGTCTATGGGCAAACCCCCGTGCCGGCCGGGGAGCCCGAGATTCCGTGGCGCGATGGCTGCGCCCACCTGGTCAAGAGCAATCCGCAACTCGCCCGGTATCCCAGCTTCGAAGCCATGGTGGCCGAAGTCGGCCGCTTCGTCGACACAGTCCCGAATAGCCCCGGCGCGGTCTGGACGCCGGAGCGGGGGTGGCAAGCGTCCAAAGGCATGGGAGCGGCAGCACTCGCCTTTCCCCAGGCGACACGGAAGGCGATGCGTGCGCCGATGGCCGCCACGCCAGAGGAATCCCGAAAAACCCCCCCGCAACAGCAACCCAATCCGGGCCGGGAATCACCCTCGCGATGATTCAGCCCCGTGCGGCGCCGTCAGACGTTCCTGGCTGCTGAGCGAACCTGTACCGCCGCTGCCGCCGAGCGGGAGGCGGAAGTCCTCCCGCGCCGGCCAGGCGTGGTGCAGAGGCTGGGGCCGTGTTGAATGGCGCAATGCTCGTCAACCCGCTACCCGGCACCGAGCGCACGGTGCTCGACTCCGCCCTCGACTACCTGCTCAACAAGCTGTACAACATCGTCGGGGGCGGCGGCGGGACGGCCGCCATCGAGCGGGCGTTCACGTACATCGAATGGGTGCACGAGGCACGCCGGCGGCTCTACAACCTGATCCGCCCCACCGAGATGGAGCAGCTGATCGGGCTCCGCACCTACGAGACCATTCTCGCGGCCACCGTCCCGTTCGGGAAGCCGGGAGGGGAACGGGTCCTCAACGGTCTGGTCTCCACCGAGCTCACCGAACGGGTCACCGTCTTCGAACAGGCCATCCGTAACCTCAAGGAGCGCGTAGACCAGCTCCACCGGGCCGGTGTCCTGGTTGTGCTCGACACCAACGTCTACCTGCACTACCCGCAAGAGCTGCACGAGATCGACCTGCGGCAGGACCTCGGGCTGCGCGACGAGCCAATCCACATCCTGGTGCCGATGGCCGTGGTCGACGAGCTGGACGGCAAGAAGCAGCACCAGAACAAGGACGTCCGGCGCCGAGCCCGCATGGTCACGTCCCGGATCGACCAGGTGATCCGGGACGGCGGCCGGCTACGCGACCAGGACTACTCGCAGGTCGAAAGCGGAGGCATCCCGCGTGGCCGGATCACCCTGGACATCGTCCTCGACCCGCCGGGACACACCCGGCTGTCGATCACTGACGACGAGATCGTCGACCGCACCGCGACCCTCCAGACCCTGGCCGGCCGCCGCGTCCGCCTGCTTACTTACGACACCGGCATGGCGCTGCGAGGGCGTAACGCCGCCTTGGACGTACACAAGCTTCAGCACTCCAAGGTCGACGACGGAAAGTAGCCAGGCTGCAAAGTGACTATGACCGGTCCCGCTGGCGGGGAGAGGGCGAGTCCGGCGAGGGGGCGATGCCACGGAATCAGAGGGTGTCGGCGTCGGGGAGTTGGGCGAGAACCTCTGGCGGTGCTGGTTCGACGGGAAGGGGCCGGGGTTCGGTGTGCTTGTCCGGGCTGCACCGGCTAAACGGCCCATACTCGGCAGCGAGCGCGGCGAGATGGGGGTCGAGGTGGTCGCGCCACCAGATGCTCATACCGGTCTGTGGGTCGCTGACCCGTAGCGTTTCCCAGGCTCGCCACAGCGCGTACAGGCGGGAGATCGCCTCCGGATGGGCCCACCAGCGGGGACACCAGTTCACCCCGGAGGTCGGCCCAGACGCGAGGCGCCGCTCGACGACGTGGGCGAGGTAGTCGGCGACGAACGCTTCCACGTTGTGGAAGATCGGCTCCGGTGCGGCGTCGTCGGCTGAGGGTGTGGCGGCCGGCGGCGTCACGTCCGGGTCGCCAGCGAGCTGGCCGAGTAGAGCGGTGAGCTCGGCGACCGGGTCGTCGGTCGGCCCGGTGGTCGGTGTAATCATGCGTTGGGCTCCGGCAGGGCGTCGGGGGTGAGGGTCCAGTCGGTGCGGCCGTGTGGGTCCCAGTGGTCGATCGATGCGCGGATCGCCTCGGCGTACGGGCCGTTCTGCCAGGGGGCGGTGCGGGCGAGTGCGGGTGGGGCGCCGGAGGCGTAGACGACCATCCGGCCGCGGGGCAGGGCGTGCAGGTCGGAGACGTCGAGGATGCGCTGGCGGCGGGTGGCGTGCGAGACCGACCGCTGGCCCCACCCGGATCCGCTGCTGCTCGTGGACCTGGTCGTCACGTCGTGCTCGCCGATGAGCTTGGACAGCTCCTCCAGCCAGTCGGGGTCGGCGACGCCGCCGCCGTAGGTGCGGACGTTCGCCGCGGACCAGAGTTTGCGCATGCCCTCGCGGCCCCACACGTCGATGCCCTGGGGGTAGGACTGCAGGATCGTGATGATGGGCAGGCCGTGGGAGCCGTAGTACGAGTAGAGGTTGGGCAGCTGTCGGAGCCGGCAGATGTTGGCGGCCTCGTCGAGGATGCTCAGCAGCGGCGGGTCGAGGCGGCGGCCGGGGCAGGTGCGGGCGCGTAGCTCGCCGGCGCGTAGGACGGCGTCGGTGAGGGCGGCGACCAGCGGGGCGGGGGAGCCGGGGCCGCCCTGGGACAGCAGATACAGCACGTCGGTGCTGGCGGCGAAGGCGGCCGGGTCGAACTCGAGGACCCCGCCGCGCGTGGGTGGGGTGACCCAGGCGGTGACGGCGGGCTCGGTCAGGCACATGAGCATCTTCTGCGCGCCGGCGTAGATGCCGCCCCTCGTCTTGTCGGGCATGTTGACCACCCCGGCGACCGCGTCAGCGGGCAGGTCGAAGCCGTGCTCGCGCAGCAGCACCGCGGGTTCGTCGTCGCGAGGGCTGACGGCCCACCGGTACGCGGCGAGGATGTCCCGGCCGGCCACGGCGGCCGCGAGGAGCAGGTTCGCCACCAACTCCTCGGAGCTCGGGTCGAAGAAGGCGTCGCGGCTGACGCCGGGCTCGCGTTCGGCGGAGGCGAAGTGCTCGGCCAGGCGGCGGGCGTCGGTGATGGTGGCTACGGCGCGCAGCGGGTTCCACCACATGCCCTGCTTGGGCCCGAGGATGTGTTGCGGGTCGAACGCCCACACGGTGCCGCGTGCGGCGCGGATGTCGCGGGTGGCGTCGACGATGTCGCCCTTGACGCTGGTGACCAGGGTCGGGCCGGGGGCGGCGACGATGGCGGGGATCGCCCGGCAGGTGGTCTTGCCGGTGCGAGGGCCCCAGATGTCGACGGCCATGTCCTCCCAGGACTGGCGCAGCGGCATCCCGCCGGCGACGGTGTGGGCGATCAGCACGCCGAGCTGGTCGGGGTCGGGCCGGTCGACGTCGGCGAGGCTGGGCCGCAGCCGCCGCCCGCTGTCGGCGACACCCTTCGGCCCGAGGTGGGCGAGGTCTCTGCGGCTGGCCATGCGGCGGGCGGCCGGGTCGACGCGGGTGCGGCGCCGGCGTGCCCACCGCCAGGCGGCGGTGCCGCCGACGGCCAGCAGCAGCAGGACGCTCACCTCGGCGACGGCGATGAGGGTGCAGGCGGTGGTCCAGGTGATGTCGCCGCGTAGCACCGCGGCGGCGACCTGGATCGGCCCGCCGCCGGTGTATCCGGGCGGGCGGGCCAGCACGACGGGCAGCCACGCGCCGCTGGCGAGGACCAGGACCCCGGCGGCGATGCCGCCGACGATGAGGCCGGCGTCGTCGTGGCCACCGCGCGGCCCGGCCGGCCGGCTCATGCCATGGTCCAGCGGAAGTCGGTGTTGCCGAGCCGCATCTCGGTCTCGGTGGGTTCCAGGTGCACCGGGATACCCGGCCGCGACCCGACCTTGATCAGGAAGTTGCCGCGGCCGACGGTGCCGCTGCCCTCGGTCGAGGTCCAGGACGGCGGTGCCGACCAGGACAGCACCTCGCGCCGCTCCGCGTGCGACAGCGGCCGGACCCGCGCGACTGCGTCGAGTTCCTGCTCCGAGCACGGACCGATCATCAGCACTGCGGAGCGTTCGGCGAAGCCGCGGGCCTTGGCCCGGTCGTGGGCAGTGGGCAGCGCCTCCAGGTCCGCCAGGCTGTGGGTGATGAAGGCGGTGCCGGTGCCCTTCTGCCTGTTCAAGCGGGTGAGGCCGTCGGCGCGGTCGACTAGGCCGTGCCCGACGCGCAGCGCCCGCCACAACTCGTCGAGGACGGTGAAGAACGTTCTCGGCGGCGCCAGGCCGAGGTCGGCCATCAGGTGCGCGGCCTCCACCTGGGCGAAGCCGTAGGACCAGGTCGACAGCAGGGTAGCGGCGGTGCGTAGCTCGTCGGTGTCGTCGATGCTGGAGATGTCGACGCACACCGCCGGGGTGTCGAGGCGGATCGGCGTGGTGGTCTGCCCCTCGAAGGTGTCGCCGAGCGGGCCGTGCAGCAGTGCCAGCAGGGTGCGGTGCAGGTTGGCGACGTCCTCACGGAAGCGGGGGACGTCCCCGTCTTCCTGCCAGAGGGTGACCGCGCGGACCTCGGCCGGCGCGTCGCGGATGACGCGCAGGACGTCGGAGAGCACCGGCGGGGTGTCGGTCTCCCGTTCGGCGAGGTAGCGCAGCGCGGCGGCCAGGACGGTGGTCTCGTCGGAGGTGACGGGCCCGCGCCGCACGAGGGTGGCCAGGGCGACGAGCATGTTCAGCCGCCGGTCGGTCACCGCGGCGCGCACGACGGCGCCGGTGCGCTCGTCAACGCGGTCGAGGACCTGCCGCCACGGGCCGGCATCCAGGGGATTGATGCGATCGAGGCCGGGCCCGACGCGCAGCACCTGCCCGCCGAGCGCGCGGACCAGCTCGGCGTAGTCGGGCTTGAGGTCGCCGAGGATCAGCGGGGTGACGCCCTGGGCAGTGAGCCCGAGGACCATCCGCCGCACCGCTGTGCTCTTGCCCATGCCGGGCTCGCCCTCGATCCACACCGACGGGTTGTTGATCAGCCGGGCGCGGGTGTACCAGGAGATTGGGTCGAAGCAGACCGCCGAGCCGGTGTAGAGGTGCCGGCCGACCGGCACGCCGATCATCGGCGTCGACGCGCCGGTGCCGAACGGGTACAGGCCGCACACCTGCACGGTGGTGCCCCGGTACTCCGTTGAGGGCTCGATCCACGACCACCGGCCGCCGCCGGGTGCGCCGTAGCCGAGGCGGCCGGGCCGATGCCCGGCCGGTCGACGCCGTGGCGGTGGGTTGGTTCGAGGGCTGGTCATTGCCGCCGTCCTAGAAGGGGATCGTGGCGTGGGTGGGCAGGACCACGCCGGCGGGCAGGCCGGCGGCGAACCCGGCGGCCTGGCAGCCGTACATCGGCCGGATCGTCAGGCGGGCCTCGCCGGCGCGGGCCCGGATGATGCCGGTGGCCTCGTCGAGCTTGCCGTCGTCGGCGACGGTGGCGGTGACCAGCACGGTGAAGCGGACGACTCCGGCGCCGGTGGCCTCTTCCTGGGCGGCCTGGTCGGCGGCGGCCAGGTCGGTGAGGTCCCGGGCGCTGGGCCGCGGCTTCTTGGCGACCATGAACCTCGCGTCGCGCTTGTCGGCCTCCACCAGCCGCGCCGCGTCGGCGGGGGAGTACGGCCGGTAGACCATCGTGACCCGCTTGCGCAGCAGTTGCGGGTCCGGGTCGGTGAGGCGGGCGAACAGCCGCGAATACACCACCCCGCGTGGGGCCTCCACCATGCACCAGGTGCGCGAGACGCCGGAGTCGTGGCGGTAGGAGTCCCAGCTCTCGCGGGTGGCCACCGGCCCGGCCTGCGTCCAGTCGGGGGTGAGCTGCGGGTCGCGGGCGAGGTCCAGGGCGGCGTCCGGGTCGTAGGCGGCGCGCACCACGGCGGCGAGGCTACGGGCGGACATCGGCACAATGCCGGCGCCGGTGGCGCCGGTCAGCCCGGCATGCAGGTGCGGCAGCCGGGCGGCGACCTCCCGGCACACGTCCTCGTGCGACATCGACCGGCCGGGCGGGGCGGTGTAGGTTAGCGACACGCGAGTGTCGACGGCCGCCGAACCGGCCGGGTAGGAACGCACGACGTCGTCGAGGACCTGCAGGGCCAGCGACGGCGCGTCGGGGCGGGACGTAGCGGTGACCTCGGCGGCCAGGCGGGTGCCCGGATCCGGGGTGGTCTCGACGGTGACCTGTGCCTGCACGAGCTGCGGCTCGCGCGACAGGGCCGCCAGCCAGGACGCCAGGTGACTGACGCGGGCGTCGATGACGGCCTGGTCGACCAGGTCCATGCCCTCGGGAGCGCACCGCAGGGTGACGGTGTAGTGCCGGCTCTGCGGCACCACGACGACGGCGACGAGCCCGGACCGGCCGGTCTCCACCTCGTACACCTCGCTGCGGGCCAGCACCCCAGGCAGTTGGTGGGCGCCGGTGACCCGGGATGCCACCCCGGAGACGTAGACGTGGTGGCGGCGGGCCCGCGCCAGCCACCACGCGATCCGGGCGTTGATTACCTGGAAGCCGGTGCGCCCGTTGACCCGGATCGCCAGCGGCGCGAGCACGAGCAGCCCGAGAACGGCGGTGATCAGCGCAGCCAGCGTGGAGACCGGCAGCATCGCCGCGCTGACCACCATGACCAGGAACGCGGCGATCGTGCCGGCCGGTCCGAGCCCGAACAGGCCGGCACCGCGCCCGAGACGCCAGTTGCCGTAGGTGCGCTGCTGCTGCGGCTGCTCGCCGGCACGGGCTCGTACGTCGGTGCTCATGCGCCCTCGCCGCCTGTTGCTCCGGATGCTGTGCCGCCGATCTTGCGGACGGTGGCGGGTCCTGCCTGCGCCGCCGTGACCGCAAGGCCGGCTGGCCCGGCCGTCGAGGTGGCGGCGCCTGCCGCGCTCGTCGTCTGCGCCGCACTGGTCGCCGTCTGGGCGGTCGTGGCCGTCGACGAGCCGGCAGGGGTCGGGGTCGCCGCGCTGGTCCTGGCGCTTCCACCAGAGGGGCGGGGCGCCGGCATCGGCGAGGATGGGGTGGCGCCGCCGGGCCGGCCAGGATCACCGCCACCGGTTCGCGCGCCGGGGCCGCCGCCGGTTGCGCCGCTGCTGGCGTTGAGCCGGATCGCCCCCGAGGCGACCTGCCCGGCCGCCGACGTCGCCGCGACCGCCGCACCGCCGGAGCCGCCGGAGGACAGCACCGACACGGCTGGGGCGATCAGCCGCATCAACGCCGGTAGCGCCACGATCGCCATGCAGAGCATCACCAGGCCGGTGAGCAGGGTCGTGAGGTCCTGGCCCTTGCCGAGCATCCAGAACACCGCGGCGTAGATGGTGGCCGCCGCGGGCTTGTAGAGGACCAGGGCGAGCAGCCACGTCAGGTACCGGTCGCGAATCGCGCGCCCGGTACCGGCGATGCCGGACGCGGCGGCCAGCGGGAGCAGCCCGGCCAGCAGCACCAGGCCGGCACCTCGGGCCAACAGCAACAGCAACTGCACCATGGTGGCCAGGAACATCATGATCGAGATGCCGATCGCCATCAGTGGGGCCAGGCCGCTGGTCGCGGCGGCCGGCGCGAAGAGGCGCAGCCGGCCGCCGAGGTCGCCGTCGGCGGAGGCCTTGAGAATCCAGTCGGAGTAGCTGTCGCCGATGCCGATGAGCAGTTGCACGGCGGGCACGCCGGCACCGGCGAGCACGACCATCGTCACCAGGCCCTTGGTCAGGGTGCCGGCGTCGCGGCCGTTGCGTTCCCACGCGAGCCGGATCGCCCCGACGAGCACCGCACCCACCGCGAGCGCGGCTACCGCCCAGTTGGTGTAGGCGCTCAGGTAGTCGACGGTGCCGTCGCAGACGAGCTTCCCGGACGCGTCGGTGTGGCAGGAGCCCTGGGACACCTTCGGGGTAGGGATAGACATCCAGCCCGCAACCAGGGCCTTGAGCATCTCTGCGGCGGCCTCGGATGCCTGCTCGGACAGTTCGTCGAGGAACCGGCCGGCGGTGGTGTCGAGGACGTGACCTGGGACGCAGACGGGGTTGACGATGGGGCAGTCGTCCGGCACTACCGCGGCCCCCACTCGACGACCCCGGCGAGGTCACTGGTGACGCGGTTGATGGAGATCCACGCCCCACCGGGTGGGGCCTGCATGCGCCAGTCGCCGTCACGCCAGAGCAGCGTCAGCGACAGCACGTGGTAGCGGGGGGTGCCGGCCGACGGCGCGCGCAGCACCAGCCCAATGACGGCGGTGTCGGGCGTGTAGGACTGGTAGGTGAAGCCGGCGATCTGGCTCAGCGAGCCAGGGTCGGCGGGTCCACTGTCACTGGCGCGGTACTCGGCGACGAGGCGGTCTCGGTCGGCGCTCGGTACGAATTGGCTTTCAATGGTGGGCTGCCAGTAGGCGGGCCCGAGGGTGTGGCTGGCTCTGGTCATGAGCTGCGCGGCAGCGACTAGAGCACCTTCCGGGGTGTGTGCGTACCCGGACGCGGTGGTCTCGGTGATCCGCTTCGGACCTGCGGTGGCGCTGACCGGTACGGCGGACGCGCCGACGAGCTCCCAGCGCACGTCGGCCGGTGGAGACGTCGGTACGGCCGTGGGCAGCTCCTGTTCGGTACTGCTGTCGGCCGGAGCGGGCGCTGTCGCCGGCGTGCCGGTGGTCGTACCGCCGCCGCCCCTGTCGTCGTCACCCTTGGGTAGCAGGGCGACCAGCAGACCCGCCGCGAGGATGAGCACCACCAGCGCGGCGGCGGCGATGAATCCGGGCCGCGTCCATGGCGGTCGCTGGGTGAAGTCAGGCTGTGACATGAGGGGGCCTCCCCGAGCTAGACGATCAGGGCGCCGACGATGGTGGATGCGCTGCCGATCAGGATGCAGGCGGCGAATACCCAGCCGAGTTGGGCGACGTTGGTGTCGTCACCGCGGCGGTGCGCGATGGCCATCTTCGCGGCGCTGTAGATGATTCCTCCGACGCACGCGGCGGTGGCGAGCCACGCGATCCACTGGAGGATTTCCAGCACGTTGCTCTGCACCACTCCGGGGGGTGCCACGCCGCCGCCCGGGTTCGGCACCCCACCGGGGGGAGGGGTGGGGGCTGCCAGGTACAGCCCGAGGCGAGCGGGTAGGTCTGCGAGCGTCATCGGTTCACTTCCGGTCTTGTGTGGATCTTTTGTGCGAGGGCGTGGCGGAGTGTTTCGACGTCGGGGGGTGTGCCGACGTCGCGGGGGTCGTCGGCGGCCAGGAGCGCGTCGATCCAGCCGACGCGCCACACCTGCGGCGCCCAGCCGCCGAGCAGGTGCAGTCGTTCGGTGGCGATGCGCGGGGGGCGCCGTGGGGAGGCCGCGACAGCGACCACGCCCAGCACGGTGGTCGTGCCGGCTATGCCGGCGCGGCGACGCCACTGCTCGATCGCTCCGGTGGCCGCCCAGGTGCCGTGGGCGGACAGGCGGCACACCAGCACCACCTGGGCGGGCGGCATCGCCGGCGTCGTCAGCGGCCACGTCCTACCGAAGTCGACTCCGAAGCCGGCCAGCCGCGCCAGGGTGCTCGTGCCCGCTCCACCGTGGCACCCGACCCACCAGATCGGCGGCCATCCACTCAGGAGGACATTTTCCGGAATCGCCGAGGACGGAAGGTGGGGTGCGCTCCCAAGGCGCGTGCGGTGCGCGGTAACAGCGGTTGTCTTCACCGGCGTTCCCGCCGCGCGCAGATGCTCCCCGCCATCTGATGCCTCCCCCGTGTAACAAGGTCACCGACGAGTAGCCGACAGTAGCACCGCGTTTCTCAATGGATCTATGGTGATTGCTCTGCCGCGACAAGGACGCGAATGAAAGTACGGGGGAGGCGTCATATGGCACGCAGAGCAGCCACATCCGCGCGCATCACAGACGGTGGATGGCAGGTTCGGGCGGCGTTGGCTGCTGTGGGTGCGGCGGTGGCGTTGACGGGGTGCGGCACGGCGGCAGAGCCGGGCACACCGGCACCGGACGTCAGCGGCCCGGTGTATCCGACCGTCAGCGCGGTCGAGGTGTCGCCGACGTCGCCCCGCGAGGCACCGGGCAGCGACGACCACGGCGACGAGCAGGCGCCGGCCGCGCTGCCGCCGGCCGCCCAGGCGCCGAGGGTGGTGGAGGCGTTCGCGGTGGCATGGGCACGTTCGGATCTGCCGGCGGACGTGTGGTGGAAGCGGGTCGCGCCGCACTGCGAGGACGGCTTTGCCCGCGCGCTGCGTACCGTCGACCCGGCGCAGGTTCCGGCGACCCAGGTGACGGGCCGCCTGGCAGCGAAGCAGGCGCCGAAGGCCGGGGCTGCGGTGTACGAGGTGCCCACCGATGCCGGCACGTTGACCGTCACCCTCGCCGCCGTGGCTGGGCGTTGGGTGGTCACCGGTAACGACTTCGTTCGGGCGGTTCGGTGACTCGACGACCGGTCGCGTTGATCGCGGCGGTGGCCGCCGTGGTCATGCTGGTGTGCGGCGGGACGGTGGGCCTGCCGTTGATGTTGTTCGGCCAGGCGCAGGCTGAGGCTGCGGCGTGCGAGGTGCCGTCGCTACCTGGTGCCTCACCGGTGCCGGGTGGCGGCGGGTGGGACAGCGCCCAGAGCACGCACGCGGCGACGATCGTGGCGGTCGGACGCCAGCGGCAGGTGCCGCCGCGCGGGTACGTCATCGCGCTGGCTACCGCGATGCAGGAGTCCACACTGCGCAACCTCGCCAACGCGACGGTGCCCGAGTCGCTGTCGCTGCCGCACGAGGGTGTGGGCCGCGATCACGACTCGGTCGGGCTGTTCCAGCAGCGTCCAGGGTGGGGCAGCGTGCGGGAGCGGATGACGCCCAGCTACGCGGCCGAGAAGTTCTACGAGGCGCTGGTGCACGTCGACGGGTGGCAGCGGATGCGGCTGACCGATGCCGCGCAGGCGGTGCAGCGTTCGGGCCTGCCGGAGGCATACCAGAAGTGGGAGCCCGACGCGGAGCAGCTCGCCGCGCGGGTGCTCGGTCTGCCGAGCATCGACGACATCGGCGGTGGTGCGCCGACGGCCCCGTGCGGCGTCGACGACCTGGGCCCGGTGCCGGTTGGTCCGGGCGGTTGGGTGCAGCCGCTGCGGGCGGTGGTCACCAGCCCGTTCGGTCAGCGCAACGGCCGCCTGCACGCTGGCGTCGACATGTCGACCTCGGACGTGCGGGGTGACCCGATCCGCGCCGCGTCGGCCGGGGTGGTGGAGCAGGTCAAGTGTGACTGGCACACCACCTGCGACCGCGACGGGCACACCGGCGCGCGTGGCTGCGGCTGGTACGTCGACATCCGCCACGCGGGCAACGTCGTGACCCGCTACTGCCACATGATCGAGCGGCCCGAGGTGTCCATCGGTCAGCGCGTTGCGGCCGGAGCAGTCATCGGGCACGTCGGCAACTCCGGCGGAAGCTCCGGGCCGCACCTGCACTTCGAGGTGCACATCAACGTGCGTCCTGGCCCGTTCCACGCCAACAGCGCCAACGCGGTCGACCCGGAGCCGTGGATGCGGGCCCGCGGCGTGCCGCTCGGGACCAGGTCGTGATCGGCGATCACACGATGACGGCCTCCCCCGCCGCAGCAGGGGAAGCCGTCATCGTGACGTGGGCGGCGCCGCTACGTCTGCGCCGGGACGTCGGCCGGCGGCCCCAGCTCGTCCGGCTGACCCTGTGCGGGCTGCGCCTGCCGGGGCGGGCGGCGCCGCCTGGACGTGGTCGACGACTCCGGCGCGTCCAGGCCGAGCTTGGCCAGGTCGTCGTCGGTCCAGCCGCCGGCGACGGCGTCGGCGTATCGGGCGGCGTAGCGGGCGTTGGCCTCGCGCAGCGCGTCGACGAGCTGGTCGCGGTCGTGCCGGGCGGTGGCTGCCTCGCCGACCAGGGCCGCGCGCTCGCGCAGCAGTTGCAGCGCGGCCTTCTCGGTCTCGGTACGGACGGCCTTGGCGGACTGTTCGGCCATGGGATCCTCCCCCTGGATGCTCCGGTCTGGTGGCTGTGGACGCCGAGCCTAGCGGCCAAGATCGATCCTCGTGGGCCCGCCCGTGCGGCCCTACTGGCCACCGCCGAAGCCGCCGCCAGCGCTCGGCGAGGACGTCGACCAGGCGCACGGACCTGCCACCGCAACGTCGCACGGTGCCGCGTCGCGTTGTCGACGGTGGGCGCTGGTAACCGGTGGTGCCGGGTCGTCACGAGGTTGTCGCATGGTGCGCGCCATCAGGTGTGCTTGGGTTCGCGCCCACGCGGCCAGGTCGCGCACGCGCAACCCACCGGCGCTGCCGGAGCAAGTTGGAGTAAAAGTCTGACTTTTGGTCAGACGGGCCGCGTGGCGGCCGGGCAGATCAGGGCGGCGTCGGCCCGCCGGGAGGGTGGTCGACGTGGCTGACTCGCCGCAGGTCGGTGTGGTCCGGTTCGGTGCCAGTCAGCGCCGCAGGCGTGCCCACACCGACGATGATCCGCGCGTGCACCGGGTGACCGTGCGGCTGTCCGAGACGGAGCTGGCGGCGGTCGAGGCGAACGCGGCGGCGGCCCGGATGGCCACCTCGGCGTACCTGGCGGAAGCCGGTACGGCACCGCTCGTGCCCGCCCCAACCGGCCCGGGCGGGGGCGGTGAGACGGGCCCGCTGCTGGTCGAGCTGATGGGAGTGCACCGACAGGTGCGGGGCGCGGCCACCAACCTCAACCAGGCGGTGGCGCGGCTGCACTCCACGGGGGAGCCGGCCGGGGACCTGGCCGCCACGGCGGCGTACCTGGCACGGATCGCGGCCCGCGTCGACGAACTGGTGACCGCGATCGCCGCCGCCCAGACCGGCCGACGCTGATGATCCCGAAGGTTACCTACGGCGCCCGGGTCCGGGGCCTGCTGGAGTACCTGTTTGGCCCAGGGAAGGCCGAGGAGCACGTCAACCCGCACCTGGTCGCCGGGTACGACGACGTGGCGCTGCTGACTCCCGGCCGACCTGAACGCGGCGGCGAGCGATGGTCGCTGGACGAGCTGGCGGCTCGGTTGGACGCGCCGCAGATTGCCGCCGGCGAGCGCGGAGTGAAGCAGTACGTGTGGCAGTGCTCGCTGAGCCTGCCGGCCCAGGAGGGGCAGCTCGACGACGCAACATGGGGCCGCATCGCGGGCCGGTTCGTGGCCGAGATGGGCTTCACCGGCGACGCGGAGCGGGCCGGGTGCCGGTGGATTGCGGTACGGCACGGGCTGTCGGCGCGCGGCAACGACCACGTGCACCTGGTCGTCACCCTCGCCACCGAGGACGGGGCGCCAGTGTGGCTGCGGCAGGACAAACGGCGCAGCCAACAGGTCGCCGACCTCATCGAGGACGAGTTCGGGCTGGGCAAATGGACACCCGGGAGGGCCGGGGCGACCCGACGGCCGGAGCTGACCCGGCCTGAGGTGGAGCGGGCCCGGCGCGTCGACCAGGCGCCGGACCGGGAACTGCTGCGCCGCCAGGTCCGGGCCGCGCTCGCGGGTGCCGGCAGCGAAGCCGAGTGGGTCGCACGGATGAGGGCCGCCGGCCTGCTGGTCGCTGCGCGCACCGCGGCGACCGACCGGGACCAGGTGGTCGGATACGCCGTGGCGCTACGGCCGGCCGGTGCCAGCAAGCCACGCTGGTATGCCGGTCGCAGCCTGGACGGGGACCTGAGCCTGCCCCAGATCCGCAAACGGTGGCCCGACGCGCCGCCACCGCCGGCAGCGCAGTGGAAGACGGCGGATTCCGCAGAATCGACCACGCTGCGTGGTGAGGACCGGATGGCGGTGTGGAGGTCGTCGGCCGCCGCCCTGGAGGCGATCAGCGGGCGGCTGGCCGGCGTCGCGCCGGGCTCGCCGCAGTGGCCGGCGGCAGCCCGGGCCAGCGCCGACCTACTGGCGCGGGTCGCGGCCGTCACCGAGCCGTCGGGGCGGGGACCGCTAACGCGGGCGGCTGACGCACTGGCCCGCGCGGCAGCACCACCGCGTCGCGCGCCAGCGCCGGCGGCATCGACGATTGCCGCCGAGCTGGGCCGGGTCGCCGACGCGCTGATGGTCACCGGACCCGCCCGCGACGGCGGTGAGGCGGCAGTGCTGCTCGCCGTGGTCGTGCAGGCAGCCCGGCTGGTGGTGGCGCTGGCCGAGCTGCGCGCGGCCGAGCAGCAGGCACACGCGGCCGGCGCGGCGGCCAGGGCGGCGGCGCACCTGATGCCGCTGCTCGCCCAAGGGGCGGTGCACGTCGAGCGGGATGTTCCGGTTCCGCGCGTGGGGCGGGACGAGCCGAATGCGGCACGGGCACGGGCCCGCGTCGACCCGGCGGCGGATCAGCAGACGCAGCGATGAGAGACGGGGGACGGTAGTGGCCGACAACGAGATGGCCGAGATCCACCAGCGGGCCACCGCGGCGATGACCGCCGCGATCCAGGCCGCCGGCCAACTGGCCCAGGTGCTCATCGACGCCCGGATCGCGCAGCTGCAACGCGCCGCGCGGGCCAGCGAGGATCAGGCCCGGCAGATCCGCGCGCAGGCTCGCGCGGCGCAGCAGGCCGACGCGGCGGTGTGGCGGCCGGCGATGCGGCCGGCGTGGTGGCGCACTGCGGGGACGGAGGACATCGCTCGGGTGTGGCGGGCCGCGTCGACGTGGCAGCACATAGATCCCCGGGCGCAGCAGGCCCGGCAGGTGGTCGTCGACCAGCTCGCCAAGCGGGCTGACCGGGCGGCCGCGAAGCCCGAGCCGGTGCGCGAGCCGGACGACATCGAGGTGCTGTCCGATGCCGTCGACCGGGCGGTGCGCGAGGCTACAGATCGGTCGCGGCGGCCGGCGATGTCCGCCGAGGCGGTGCGGGACAGGCAGGAGCGGATGGCCGCCGAGGTTCGCAAGGCATGGCCGTCTGGGCAGCGGGCCGACAGAGTGATCGGGTGCGAGGCGTGGGGTGCTCTGGCGTACGCGCTGGACCAGGCGCAGCAAGCTGGCCACGACGTGCAGCAGTTGCTGCGCGGAGTGCCCAACTTCGTCGACCGGGCCCGGACCCCGGGGGCGTTCGCGTGCCGGGTGGTGCAGGACCAGCTCGACGGACGCATCGATCTCGGCACGGTACGTCGAGACCGCAGCCAGGAGACCGCCGAGAACCAGGCGGCCCATACCGATCCGGCGGAGAGCATCGCAACCAGCAGTGAACCGGCGGTGACGGCGGCCCGGGCGTACCCCGTCTCGACCCGAGACGCTGTGGCGGGGGTGAAGACCGGCAGCGACGCAGCCGGGCAGGCGCCTGCGGTGAAAGCCGTGGGGGCCGGCCTTGACTCGCCCAGCCGGTAGGCCTGTGGACCGGCGACCACGACGCGGCCCGTCCGTAGTTGGACTCAGCGCAGCGGGGCCCGTGCTGGAGTCTGGCGCATCCTGGCCAGCGCGGCCTCGTGCTCCATCTCAATGGCGGCCAGCCGCTTGCGCAGCGAATCCTGCTCCCGTTCAACGAGTTGCAGCCACTCGTCAACCGGCGGCGCTGCGGCGAGGCGCTCCTGCGCTTCGGCAATCGCCATGCGTCTGCGCGTCGGGTAATCCACCAGCATGGCCCGCAGGGCGTGGGCAGCGTCGCCCGGCGTTAGTGCCTCGAAGTCCACCTCGAGTTCTGCCGCGAACGTGCCGTGGCCGATAGCGAGGACCACGATCTTCCGTGCCTGCCGGACGGAGTTGATCGCCGTTTGGACCTCTGGCGTGACGAGCCGGGACAGGTCGGACTGGTCGCCGCCGCCGCGACCGATCAGTACGCCGTCCAAGGTGGCGTCCGTGGCGAGTGTCCGGAGCATTCCGGCCAACTGCGTCGCCGCGTCTGGGGCGTTCGCCGGAAATGTGCGGTAGTCGACGTCCAGCACTTCGCCGTCGAGCTTCGGTGCGATGTCGCTGCCGACATGCCCGCGTGAGGTCACCACTGCAACCCGGGGACGCCGCTCCTCGATCGCCCGTAGCCCTGGCGGGCGCAGCGCCTCAAGGAGGACTGCTTCCAGGCCACTCGCCGCGAGGGCGGTGCGCAGGCCGGTGTGCACCCGCCAGACGGCGTCGTCGAGGACCTGGCCGTCGGTGCCGTCCGGGTCGTCGACGATCGTCACGAGCTGCACTCCACCTTCGGTACCGGGTCGGGGCCGAAAGCGGAAACTCGACCGTAGAGCGGTGGCCGCCTCCTGAAGACGCCCTGCCCGTTCCAACCGGGTGGCGATCGAGGTGGGGTCGAGCGTGGCGGTCTCTGGCGGGTACCGATATTCCGGCGGGCGGGTGTACCGAACGGTCCACGGTCCATATGCGGCGAGGTCGCACAGTGCCTCTTTGATGACCTCCTCGTGACGCTGCAGCCGAGCCTGGTCGTCGGCGAGGATCTCCACCACCAGCACGAAGTCGGGGCTCGTCGTGTTGCCCGCCGATTCGATATGGACGCGGTGGGCACGCAGGAAGGCATCGAGTGCATCAAGGTGGCGTGCGGCAGCAAGCCGGGTAACCAAGCGGGTGACGGTCAGCACTGACCCGTGGGGAAGGAAGGCTTCAGCCGGCGCGTACGCGGCAGGGCTGGTGCGGTGCAAGGGGTCGACCAGTACAGGTGCCGCGACCGTCGCGCCCAGCTGGCGAGAGGCAACCAGGAGTCCGCCTAGGACGCTGTTCGCGGCGACCGTCGCGACGACGTCGTCGAGAATGCGGCGGCCGAGTTCGGCGTACCACCCCCCGGATGTCGGATGCCAGCCGCAGGCGTTCCAGGAGTGAAAGTGCCGGCCGGGCGGCACGGCGACGTACTCGCGGACGACGGCGAGGATGTCGGACAACCTACTGACTTCCACCTCGGCGAGCAGCTGGTGGAGGCCGTCAGCCGGGGTCAGGTTGAGCCGACTGGTGATCACCTCGATGAGGTATGGGGTCTCACCGTCGTCGTACACGTCAACGCACTTGACCCCAAGTTCCCGACCGAAATAGCAGCGCTCCTCCAGCCAGTTCAGCGCCTGCGCCAGCACGCGGCGGGTCGCGCCGTCGTCTAAACGCCGGGGAGGCACCTGTCCAAACCCGAGGTCCACCGGCCAACGCCGCGGCGACTGCAGCACCCTGCGCGGCAGCGAGCGCAGAAGAGCCAGCTGATTCTCCGCATCCAGCTCTTTGAACGCTTCAACCGCGTCGTTGGACATGAACGCGTCGTGGAGAACTATTTCGGCTAGTTCCTGCCATCCCCTACCGCGCTGCCCGGCGCGTCTGCCGATCTCCTCAACAGCGGCAGCGACGGTGTCAGGCGCCCACCTCAGCCCGAGACCGGCGAGGTTCATGTCCGCAGAGGTCATGCGCGTAAGCGTGCCGCCACCCGGATGCGTTGAGCAACAGCCGCCGACCCGGGACCTGCAGCGCTGGCCACGGCGCGAGGACCGGAGGCGGCGCGGCAGCATCCTTCCTGGGATTCTCCCGCCGGCCTCGACCGGAGCCGCTCCGGAACCGACCAGGGCTGCCCTCGTCAACCTCGAATGATCAAGGTTCCTTGTTACTTCTCCCTTAGAGCGTGTCTCAGGTGGCGGTTGGCTGACCTTGGTGGTAGATCTCTTCTACTGTGGACGACCGGTTGATCTCAGAGTGGGTGCCTGACGAGTTGTGGAGCCTGGCCGCCCCGCTGGTCCCGCCACCGCCTCGACGCCCGCAGGGCGGCGGCACCCCACCGATCGAGGCGCGGGCGGTGTTCGCCGCGATCGTGTACGTGTTGACCACCGGCTGCGCCTGGCGGCACCTGCCACCCGGGTTCGGAGTCTCCAAGGCCACCGCGCACCGTCGGTTCGTCGCCTGGACCCGGGCCGGGCTGTGGCGGCGCCTGCACGTCGCCGCCCTGGACCAACTCGGCACGAAGGGGCTGATCGACTGGTCCCGGGCCACCGCCGACGCGGCGTCGGTGCGGGCAAAAAGGGGGGCGACCTGACCGGACCGAGCCCGGTCGACCGGGGCAAGCCCGGCAGCAAGATCCACGCTCTGTCCGACCGCAACGGGCTGCCTCTGTCCGTCGGCGTGTCCGCCGCGAACACCCACGACAGCCGCTGCCTGGAGTCCCTGGTCCAGGCCATCCCCGCCGTGCGCTCCCGACGCGGACCTCGCCGCCGGCGCCCCGACAAGCTGCACGCCGACAAGGGATACGACTACCCACACCTGCGCCGCATGCTCCGCGCCCGCGGCATCCGCCCCCGCATCGCTCGTCGCGGCATCGAGTCGCCAAACCGTCTCGGCCGGCACCGCTGGGTGATCGAAAGAACGTTCGCCTGGCTCACCGGCTACCGCCGGCTGACCATCCGCTACGAACGCTCGGCCAGCCTCTACTGCGCGTTCGCCACCCTCGCCGCCGCTCTCACCTGCCACAAGCGCTACCTCAAACTCACCACCTGAGACACGCTCTTAGACGCGCCGGCGGACGATTACCTTCGGTAGCTACAAGCGCGGCTTAGGTTCTTCTGCGCGAGCCTCCCGTCTAGACAGCCAAGATCATCTCTTTCTTTCGGGTAGACGGATGGGGAGAGCTCAACGGCTTCCGTCGCTGCGTCACGAAGTAGCGTAAAGACTGGTCTACATGAGACGCTCAAGCCGGCAGGAAATCTGCCTCATCCCAATGCTTGGAGCGCCTACTTTGGCGTGGTCAGGAGGATCAATTGGCAATGCGTGACGCCCCGACTGAACCTGAAGACCCTCACTCGCGGAGGGAGAAGCAGGACGCGCTGGCGGCCCTCAGCTTGGCATCTGCGCTGGTAGAGCTGGCTAACAACCTCAGTGACCAGCCCTCCGCCATGACGGGGGTGGGAGCCCTGGCCGCGGCCATGGTCTTGATCCTGCTCTGTCGGAGGCGCAACGATCGTTGATTCTGGCCTAGCTTCTACCTAATTCTATTAATAGAGGGTCGCTCATTGAGCGACCCTCTATTTTTGTGGCGTGATCCGGGACTGAAATTCGGTTTGCGTTCCGAGCGATCATTTCGAGCTGGGTATCGCAGGCAGATTTTTCAGCTTTATTTCAAAGCATGCAATTGCGGTTGGTGGAATCGGTACGTGTTCTGCGTTGGTTTGACGCCTCGCGAAGGGGAATGACGAGAAGAGAGGGGTGGTCGGCTCCGGTCTCCGATCTCCCCGTGTCTGTCTGTCCGGTCTCCGGTCTCCCCTGTCTGTCCGGTCTCCGGTGTCCGGTCTCCCCGTGTCTGTCTGTCCGGTCTCCCCGTGTCTCCCCGTGTCTGTTCGGTCTCCGGGACCACCGACCACCGACCGACCGCGCCCACCCCGACCGACCACGCCCACCGACCGACCACGCCCACCGGAGGCGTCACCGTCACCGACCGCCGACCACCGGAGGCGTCACCGTCACCGACCGCCGACCACCGGAGGCGTCACCGTCACCGACCGCCGACCACCGGAGGCGTCACCCATCGCGGTCTCCGATACCGAGCGTGAGTTCCGTGGGATTCGTCAACTCCGGAACCGGAAGAGCATCAACCCGGAAGGACACCCGGAACCGGAAGCGGAAGCGGAAGCGCTCAGCCGGAAGGGACCAGGAAGTAAGACACGAGCTGGTCCACCGGCTCGGCCGGCTCGGCCGGCTCAGTGCGCGCGGCGCGCGGCGCGCGGACCAAGGACCTGGTCCACCGGCTCGGCCGGCTCGGCCGGCTCAGTGCGCGCGGCGCGCGGCGCGCGGACCAAGGACCTGGTCCACC
>NZ_JBNCOB010000044.1:0-24035 GCF_049847285.1 Micromonospora sp. DT62 | reverse complement strand
CATCTCGAACACCGACACGCGAAGATCCTCACTCAACAGCTCAAGCCCTGGCACCGACTTCGACACAGGCCCTAGGCGTGTCGTAGAAGTGTCGGCAGCCTGGGCCGTGTCGTCGTAGTGGTGGTGCTGCCGCCGCAGGCCCTGGGTCACTGACGTCGTTCGTCCCAGGTCAGTCGGCGCGACGACCGGAGCAGGCACTCCTGGCGGTCACGCCGGGTCAGCCGTCCACGCGGTAACGCGCGAAGATCGTGCCCTGCGAGAAGGTGTGCTGGTCGAGCAGGGTCAGGTTGCGGCGGACGCGGTCGGGAAGGGCGCGCGTGCCACCGCCCACGAGCACCGGGCAGATGATGAGGCAGATCTCGTCGACCAGGCCGGCCCGGTGGGCCTGGGCGGCCAGGTTGGCGCCGCCGATGGCCAGGTCGCGCGTGGCGGACTCCTTGAGCGCGCGGACCGCCTCCGGGTCGAACGTGCGCTCGATGCGGGTGCGGGCGCTGCGCGGCTCTTCCAGGGTGGACGAATACACGATCTTGTCGGCGGAGCGCCAGATCTCGCTGTAGTCGAGGATGTAGTCGGGCTGGCCGGGCTCCTCGTGGGCGGTCTCCCAGTAGGACATCACGTCGTAGAGCCGGCGGCCGTACAGGTGGGTGCCGATGCCCCGGTCCAGGTCGTTGAGGAAGCGGTGCACCTCTTCGACCGGCTCGCTCCAGCCGAACTTGCCGTTCTCGTCGTTGACGTAGCCGTCGAGGGACACGATGTCGGTGTTGATCAGCTTGGCCATCTCTCCGCCTAGGTGTCGGGTCGTCTCGTGCGACCGTTGGCAGCCTGGTGGCCCAGTATGAGACGAGGGCCCGACAATCTGGCGGCCCGTCCGGGCCACCTCCCGGCCTGCCTACCGGGCGGCTTCAGTCGTCGCGTCCGGCACCGCGATCCGGCGCGCTCATGTCCCCCGTCGCGGGCGTGCCGTCGGCGAGCCCGTAGCGCAGGTAGACGGTGCCCTTCGGGCCGGCCACCGGCGGTTCGAGAAGGGTGACGTTCGTGGGCACCGCGCCACCGTCGAACACCTTCTTCCCGACGCCGAGCACGATCGGGTACACCCAGAGGTCCAGACGGTCGAAGAGCTTCTCGCGCAGGAGGGTCTGCACCAGGTTCAGGCTCCCGACGACCTTCACGTGCTCGTGCCGGTCACGGATCTCGCGCACCGCGCCGGCCAGGTCCGGGCCGAGCTGCGTGGACCCGGCCCACGAGAGGTCGGGCCTGCCGCGGGAGGCCACGTATTTCGGGACGCTGTTGAAGAGCGTGGCGATCTCGTGGTCCTCGCCGCCCTCCTGGTGCGGCCAGTGCGCGGCGAAGATGTCATACGTCCGCCGGCCGAGCAGGAGGGCGTCGGTGCCCTCGTAGGCGGCACCGACCTGCGCCCCGGAGACGGCGTCCAGCAGGGGCGCCTGCCAG
Source organism: Micromonospora sp. DT62 (assembly GCF_049847285.1). NCBI lineage: Bacteria > Bacillati > Actinomycetota > Actinomycetes > Micromonosporales > Micromonosporaceae > Micromonospora > Micromonospora sp. DT62. The sequence goes on along the minus strand of NZ_JBNCOB010000044.1, from coordinate 22,586 downwards.
CCCCCGAACGGGAACCCCGCCGGGTCCTCGTCGGGGCCGCCGGGCGCCTGCCCGACGAGGTCGAGGGTCGCGAACAGTTCGATGTGGATCAGGCCCACGTCCTACCCCCGGTGAGTTGGTGTGCGATCCGGCACTCGGCACTCACGATAGGTCATGGACCGTGTCCGAACGGGTGACCGCGCGGGCTGCGGCGTGCCGAGCGAAGATCTCGCGGACGGCGGGCAGTTCGTCGCCCTCGTCGGCGTCGATGTACCAGCCGTGCTCCGTGTCCGCGACGACGGCCTCCGGGGTGAGGAAGTCCCGGCCGAAGCGGTAGACGCCCAGGCAGTAGGCGAACTCGGATCCGGTCATCGGGTCGATGCCGGTCTGGTCGCAGTGGTCCAGCAGGCCTTCGGCGACCCGCTACTGCTCGCCGTCGAACCACGCCGCAGGCCCAGTGGATCGTGCGGCCGGTCGGCACGTCCATGGGCAGCCATGGTAGCCATCGCGGGGGCGACGCCCGACCCGCCGGCGGCGACGCGCGGCCGGGTGGCCGGCCCCGTCGGGGCCGGCCACCGGTGGCGTCAGCGCCAGGTGTCGGTGCGGGTGTGGGTGCCGCCCGCCGGGGTGGTGAAGCTCCGGTTGCCGCCGGCCTCCCAGGTGACGGAGCCGTCGGCGTTCTTCTTCAGGTACTTGTACTCGACGGCGGTGTTCGGCGGCAGGCTGACGGTGGCCCGCCAGAGCGGGTAGTCGGCCGGGGAGAGCGCAACGGCGTTCGCCGGGTTCCAGCCCCCGAGGGCGGGCAGGTTGCCGACGACGTACACGTTCTGGCCGAATGAGGTGGTGGCGGTGGCGTGGAAGGCGGTGGCGACCGGCCCGGCGGTGTCGCCACGGAAGGTCTCGGTGACGGTGTGGGTGCCGCCCGCCGGGGTGGTCAGGCTCCGGTTCGCGCCGGACTCCCAAGTGACGACCCCGGCCGCGGTCTTCTTGATGAACTTGTACTCCACGGTGGCCGACCGGGGCAGGTCGACCACGCCGCGGAACACGCCACCGGCGGCGGGCAGCCGCACCGCGTTCGCCGGCGCCCAGTTGCCCAGCGCCGGGACGCCACCGACGACGTAGACCTCCTGGCCGGCGGCCACGGTGGCGGTGACGGTGAAGGTCGTGGCGACGGTGTCCCCCACGGGCCCCGGCACGTAGGCGTCGGTCCGGGTCGTCGTCCCACCGGCGGGGGTGGTGAAGGTGCGGCTGGCGGCCTCCTGCTCGACCACCGTGGTTCCGCTCTTGACCAGGTACCGGTAGGAGACGGCGGTGGCCGCCGGCAGGTCGACCGTCGCGGTCCAGGTGCCGGTGCCGGTACGGGTGAGCGGCACGGAGCTGACCGGGTCGCCGTTGCCGAGCGCGGGGGTGTCGCCCACGAGGTGCAGCGTCCGGTCGGCGGGCAGCGAGGCGGCGGCCGTGAACGTGGTGGCCACCTTCGCGGCGGGGCCGCCGCGGGCGTTGGCGTGGATGGCGACCGCGCCGTTGGCGGGGATGGTGACGGTGGCCCGGCCGCCGGTCACGGTGACCGTGGCGCCGGTGCACCCGGCGGCGGTGGCGGCGCCGGAGACGACGTCGCAGTACGCGCCGTCGGCGAGGCCGGTGACGAACTGGGCGGTGCTGGCGGCGGCGGAGTCGTTGATGCCGATCCACCCGCGGTCGCCCCGGTGGAAGCCGATGACGTTGCTGTTGACGACCGTGAAGTCCGAGATGGTCTTGACGTTGCGGGCGGTGTTGGCCCAGCCGACCATGCCCTTGATCCCGGTGGATCGGGTCAGGCAGGTCCAGGCGCCGCCGCAGACGGTGTCGGTCACGTGGCCGCTGCCGGTGGCCGGCGGCGACTGGTTGCGGTTCGACCAGGTGAAGCTGTCGTAGACCGAGGGCTTGCCGTGCGGGTACGCCAGCGCGAAGTAGTTGGCCAGGGTGTAGTCGCTGCCGTTCTTGTAGGACAGCACCACCCCGTCGCGTTCGAGGTCGTGGTTGGTGACCATGGCGAAGACGTTGGCGCTGGGCGCGTCGAGGTTCCAGTTGGGAACGTTGGCGAGGTTCGCGATCGAGCCCTGGAAGCTGGAGCGCAGGCCCTTGGCGTACCCGAAGTCGAGTACGTCGCCGTTGCCGATGAACGCCCGCGCCTTGAGCGCGTCGTTCGAGGCGCCGTCGAAGATCTCCTGGGCGACGTACGGGCGCTTGTTCTCCGCCACGGTGTTGTTCAGCTTGCCGAGGATGGCCGCGAAGTCGGCCTTCTTGACGTGCTTGACCGCGTCGACGCGGAACCCGTCCACGCCCAGCCCGATGAGGTCGTTGAGGTACGCGGCGATCTTGTCGCGGACCTGTTCCTTCTCGGTGTACAGGTCCGACAGGGAGAGCAGCTCGCAGCTGGTCACCTGGGACTCGTTGTTCCAGTCGGTGATGCCGCCGGAGGTCGGGCAGTTGTCGCCGGGGTGGTGGAAGTCGCCGTGGCCGTACGGCACCGCCGGGTAGCCGTAGCCGGTGAAGGTGGTGCCGGCGTAGCCGACGGTGCCGGCAGGGTTGTTGACGCCGGCCATGTGGTTGACGACCGCGTCGACGTAGACGCGCACGCCGGCAGCGTGGCACGCGGTGACCATGGCGGCGAACTGCTGGCGGTTGCCGAACCGGCTCTCCAGCTTGTAGGACACGGGCTGGTACACCTCGTACCAGGGGTGCACCCCGTCGGCGCTGTCGGGCAGGCTCACCGACTCCTGGGGCGGCGCGACCTGGACGGCGCCGTAGCCCGCGGGGCCAAGGTGGTCGGTGCAGGCCGCGGCGACCGAGTTCCAGTTCCACTCCCACAGGTTGGCCGTCACCTCGCTGTCGTTGAGGGCGACGGCGGCGTGGGCGGGCGCGGCGGCGGTCGCCACGAGCGGGGTGGCGCCGGACGCGACGACGGCGGCGGCGAGGAGCAGGCGGGGGATGCGGGCGCGCAGGGGCGGTGTCGATCGTGCCATGACAGAAGGACCTACTTCCGGGGACGAAGAGGCACTGACGAGGGGACGGCCGTCCGGGTAGCAAAGACAATGCTCGATCGACGGCAGTCTCTGCAATACCTTGCAGCAAACTTCTCGAAATTTCATGGCAACACTGCCGACGACCCCCGACAGGTCTCGTTCATATCCCTTAAAAGCCACGAAGCCGACGATCCATGGTGGATCGTCGGCTTCATACTCTGCAAGGACTTGCAAGCGCCGCGTGCCCGACGACGGCGCCGGCCGGGCCGGTCAGCGGGGGGTCGGCACCGCCTCGCGGGCGAGGATGACCGCGCCGAGCAACGCGGCGTCGTCGGCGAACCGCGACAGCACCACCTCCGGCGGGTACGGCAGCACCGCCGCCATCCGCTCCCCCAGCAGGCCGCGGATCAACGCGTTGCCGGCCACCCCGCCGACCAGCACCACCCGCTGCGGGTCGAGCAGCAGGCAGCAGGTGACCAGGTGCCGGGCCAACTCGTCGGCGCGGGCGGTCAGCGCGTCCCGGGCAGGGCCGGGCCGCTCGGCGGCGGCGGCCAGCCCCCGCGCCCCGCCCGGCACGCCGAGCGACTCGGCGAGCCGGTCCAGCGCCCGGCCGGAGAAGCCCAGCTCCAGCATCGTGCCGGGCCACGGGCCGCCGGCCACGGCGTACCCGATCTCGCCGGCCGCACCGTGGTGACCGGCCAGCACCGACCCGCGGACCGTGACCGCCGCCGCCACGCCGGTGCCCAGGCCCACCACCAGGCCGGGGTCGGCGTCGCGGAGCGCGCCGAGCCGCAGCTCGGCCAGGGCGGCGGCGTTCAGGTCGTTGTCGACCGCCACCGCCGGCACCGCCAGCCGGTCCCGGACCGCGTCGGCCAGGCGCAGCCCGTCCCAGCCGGGCACGTTCGGCGCCAGGTCGATGCCGTCGGAGCGGACCACGCCGGGCGAGGCGATCCCGGCCGCCGCGACCGGCGCGCCGACCTCCCCCACCAGCTTCGCGGCCAACTCCAGGGCGCGGTCCAGGGCCTGTGGGGCACCCCGCTCGGCGTACGTCGGCACCCGCTCGCGGGCCAGCAGCCGGCCCTCGCCGTCGGCCACCCCGACCGCCATCTTGGTGCCGCCGAAGTCGATGCCGAGCAGCACGCCCGCGGCACCGGCCGGCGACGCGGACTGGGCGGCCCGGCCGGCGAGTCGCACGCTCACCGCACCACCTCCACGCACCCGGTCGCCGCGTCCCGCGCGCTCATCGGGCCGCCCCCTGCGCGGCGACCGCGTCCAGCGCCTCGTCGGCGGCGGCGAGGCGGTCGCGGACGGCGGCCAGCCGGCCGGCGACGGTGTCGAACGTGCCGCGCAGCACCGCCACCTGGGCGCGCACCGCGTCCGCGCCGGGACCGTCGACCTGGGCGCGGTCGAGCACCAGTTCCGGGCGTACGGCGGCGGCGATCAGCTCGGCGACGGCGTCGTCGTCGAGCCCGTCGGCGATCCCCTCCGCCGCCGCCCGGACGGTCTGCGCGGTCCAGGTGGCCGGGGCCCCGCCCCGGACCAGCCGGCCGACGACCGAGTGGGCGGCCCGGAACGGCACCCCGTGCCGGGTCAGCGCGTCGGCCGCGGCGGTGGTGGTGGCGCCGGAGGCGACGATCTCCTCGGCCGACGGCGGCTCCAGCGGCTCGATCTCGGCGAGGAAGCCGCCGAGCAGGGCGAAGAACCGGTCGGTGCGGTCGTTGCTCTCCCAGAGCCGCACCTGCACGTCGGTGGTGGCGTTGTTGGAGTCCTCCCACCAGGCGGCGCCGACGTTGTTGAGCACGCTGGCGGCGTCGGCGGCGGTGGCGCCGGCCATCGAGACGAGGTGCTCCAGCACCACCGGGTTGCGCTTCTGCGGCATGATGCTGCTGCCCTGGGTGAAGTCGCCGGGCGTGGTCACCCAGCGCCAGCTCAGCCAGTCCATGAGGGTGCGGGCCAGCCTGGCGCCGGTCGCGAGGGCCTGGGCGTTGAGGGTGCCGACCCGCACGAGGTGGTCGGCACCGGCCACCGCCTCGTACGAGTTGGTGACCAGGCCGTCGAAGCCGAGCAGCTCGGCCACCCGGGCGGGGGCGATGTCGAGGTCCGTGCCCGCGAAGGCGCAGGAGCCCAACGGCGAGGTGTTGAGCTGGTCGATCAGCTCGGCGTAGGCGACTGCCTCCCCGGCGAGGGCCTCGGCGTAGCCGGCGAGGGCGTGCCCGATGGTGGTGGGCTGCGCCGGCCGGCGGTGGGTGTAGCCGGTGATCACCACGTCGGCGTACCGGTGCGCGGAGTCCAGGGCGGTCGCGCCGGCGGCGAGCACCCGGTCGAGGACGCCGAGGAGCTGCTCGCGCAGCAGCATCCGGAACACCCCGGCGTCGAGGTCGTTGCGGCTGCGGGCCATCTGCACGTCGAGCTCGGAGGTGGGGATGCCGCACGCCTGCGCCAGCCGCTTCTCCATCAGGTAGTAGGTGTCCTCGAAGGTGCCGTCGAACTCCGGCGCACCGGCGGTGTCGGCGCGCAGCTCGGCCAGCCCGCGCAGCAGCCGGGCGCCGCGCTCGGCGGGCACCAGCCCCTGCTCGACCAGCATCACCACGTGGGCCTGGCTGGCCCGCACCATCGCCGGGAAGAGGTACCCGACGTGGTGGTCGTAGGTCGGCCGGAGGTGGTGCCGCTGATAGGTGGTCAGCGCGGGTGTGCTCATGACGGTCTCTACTTCCTTCCGTGCCGGGCGCGGCGGCGCGCGTCGCGTCCGGGCGTCAGCCGGTCAGTCGTCCAGGCCGAGCAGGCGCTCGGCGTTCCCGGCGAAGATCGCGCGTAGGTGGTCGTCGGGCAGCCCCAGCTCGCGGCAGATCCGTAGCTGGTCGTCGAGGTAGCGGGTGACGTACCCACGCGGGAACCATGACGAGTCGCTGCCGAACACGATCCGGTGCGGGCCGATGGTCTCGTAGCAACGCCGGAACAGCTCGTCCAGCGTCAGCTTGTACGGCATCCAGCGCACCCACTGGTTCGACCCGGAGGTGTCGACGTGGATGTTCGGGCAGCCCCACGCGGCGAAGAGCAGGTCCTGCACGTGCTGGACGCCGAAGTGCGGCACCACCACGGCCAGCTCGGGAAAGCGGCGGGCCATCCGGGCCAGCTCGTCCGGGCCCCCGTGCCGGCCGTGGGACAGGCCGCCGGCGCTGCCGTAGTGTCCGATGTGGATCAGCACCGGCACGCCGAGGCGCTGGGCGGCGCCCCAGAGCGGGTCGAGGGCCTCGTCGTCGAGCGGGCCGCGCAGCAGCGGGGCGAAGAGCTTCAGCCCGCGCAGGCCGCGCTCGGTGACGGCGCGTTCCAGCTCGGCGGCGGCGCCCGCGCCGTACGGGTCGTGGTGGGCGAAGCCGAGCAGCAGGTCGGGGTGGCGGTCCACCACGTCGGCGACGGTGTCGTTGCCGCCGCCGGTGACGAAGACCGCCCGGCGCACGTTCACCGCGCGCAGCTCCTCGGCCCAGCGGTCCGCCTCGTCCTGCCAGCGCTCGGCGGGCGGCTCCGGGTCCGGGAAGCCCCACGACTGCCGCCACTGCCGCGCGTACGGGGCGGAAGCGGCGGCGCGGACCGCCTGCCCGTGCTCGCCGCCGGGGTGCATGTCGGCGGCGTGCTCGCAGGCCCGGATCGTCTCGTCGGCGCCGATGCGGAAGTGCAGGTGGAAGTCGACGACGTCCAGTCCACGGTCGACGGTCACGGCGCCTCCTCGGGCTCGGGTCCGCCGGCCGGCGCGGCCGGTGGCGCGTCGGCGGCCGGCGGGGCGTCGGTGGGCAGCGGCGCGTTCGCGTCCGGTGCCGCGTCGGTGGGCAGCGGGGCGTCGGTGGGCGGGGCGGACGGCGGGGCGGCCACCCAGGCGGCGACGACCTCGCGCAGCCGGGCGCCGGCCAGCTGCCGGACCCGGCGACCGGCCTCCTCGCCGGCCAGCGAGATGTGCCCGGACCAGCCCTGCCACGGGTCGGGCCGGGACTCCACCAGCACGTACGGGTGGGTCACCGGCAGCTTCGGCTTCGGCGGCAGGTCGGCGACCGCGTCGAGGCGGACCGCGTCGGGGTCGAAGCCGAGCACCCCGGAGGTCTCGTACGCGCCGCCGTGCCCGCGCGCCGGCAGCGGCCCGTACAGCTCGGCGGTCTCGGCCGGGGTGACCAGCTGGAACCAGTTGACCAGCAGCAGGCTCGCCGTGCGCCGCCCGGAGACCCACTCCATGGCGGCGCGGACGGTCGACATGTTCGCGTCGTGTCCGTTGACGATCAGCAGCCGGGGGAAGCCGGCGGCCACGATCCCCTCGATCACGTCGGCGAGGTAGCCGACCGCGATCTCGGGCCGGATCGCCACGGTGCCGGGCCACGGCCGCGTCTGGCCGGGGCAGGCGGCGTACGGCACGGCGGGAAAGAGCACCCCGCGCGGGCCCGCCGGGGTGGCCGTGCCGTCCGGAGGCGCGGAGCCGGCACCGGACGGCACCGCGCCGTCGCCGTCGAGCGCGCTCTCGGCGGCGAAGCCCTCGGCGAGGATCAGGTCGGTGCCCAGCGGCAGGTGCGGGCCGTGCCACTCGACGGCGCCGACCGGCAGCACCGCGAAGTCCGCCGCCTCGGCAACCGCCGCCAGTTCTCCGCCGGGGATCCGGGCGGCGGGGACCAGCCCGCCGCCCCCCGGCCAGGCCGCGCTCACGCCGTCCACTTGGCCGCCTCCCGACTGGAGCGCCGGCCGCCCTCCAGGCGACCGGAGACCACCATCACCACGAAGATCAGGACCACCTGGAGCATGCCGTACGCGGCGGCGGTGCCGACCTCGAACGAGTACATCCGATTGTTGATCTCGACGGAGATCGGCGCGGTGTCAGAGGTGTAGATGAGCACCGAGGCGACGAACTCGCCGACGCCGTGCACGAAGGCGAGCAGCGCGCCGGCCACCACGCCGGGCAGCATCAGCCGCAGGGTGACCGTGCCGAACGCCCGCCACCAGGACGCGCCCAGGTTGCGCGCGGCCTCCTCCAGCGACGGGTCGAGCTGCGCCAGGGCGGCCGAGCTGGACCGGAACACCAGCGGCAGGAACCGCACGAAGTACGCCAGCGGCATGATCCAGAAGGTGCCGATCAGCACCTGTCCGAAGCTGAACGCGTTGCCCGTGCTGAACGCCGAGATCAGGTTGATCGCCACCACCGTGCCGGGCAGCGCCCAGGCCAGCATGACCGCCACGTCCAGCAGTCCCCGGCCGCGGAAGTCCAGCCGGCGCACCGCGTACGCGATGAGCACGCCGACGACGACGCAGGCGACGGTGGCGATGAGGCTCATCTGCAACGAGTTGAGGATCGGCTGGAACGCCGCCGGGTCGGAGAAGATCGTGACGAAGTTCTGCGTGGTGTACGCCGCCGGGATGACCTCGGTGGTCCAGGAGCCGTCCTCGGAGAACGCGACCAGGGCGATGGTCGCCACCGGCGCGAGCAGGACCGCGGTGGCCAGGACCGAGGCGGTCAGGGCGAGCCACTTGCCCAGCGGGTTGGTGATCTCGCGGCGGTGCGCGGCGACGCCCTTGGACTGGGAGCGGTAGCTGCGCCGTCCCTCGTACCAGCGCATGCCGAGCAGGAACAGCACCGAGACCACGCCGAGCACCGAGGCGTACGTGGAGGCCATCGGCAGGTCGCCGTTGGTGCGGTTGATGTAGATCTGCATGGTCATCGTCTGGTCCACCCCGAACAGCAGCGGGGCGGTGTACGACGCCAGCGAGGTCATGAAGACCAGCAGCGAGGCGGAGACCAGCGCCGGGGTGAGCATCGGCAGCAGCACCGTGCGCCACACGCGGACCCGGCCGGCGCCCAGGTTGTACGCCGCCTCCTCCACCGACGGGTCCATGCCCGACAGCGCGGCCGAGGCGGACAGGTAGAAGTACGGGTACATGGTGAACGTGTGCACGACCAGCACGCCGGCGATGCCGCTGAACGGCAGCACCGGGTTCTCGGCGCCGAAGAGCTGCTGGAGGCCGCGCGGCAGGATGCCGGTCTCGCTGTAGAGCAGCTGGAACGAGATCGCCCCGATCAGCGGCGGCAGCGCCGCCGGTACCAGGATGATCGCCTCGATCAGCTTGCGGCCGGGGAACGAGAAGCGCTTGAGCAGGAAGGCCATCGCCACGCCGACGACGCCGCAGAGCAGCACGCTGGCCGCGGAGATGATCAGCGAGGTGACCAGGGAGGACCGGGCGACCCCGCCGCCGGTGACGAAGCTGCCGTAGTTCTCCACCCCATCCACGCCCACGCTCTCGGCGAAGGTGGCGAACATCGGCTGCACCACGTACCCGAAGAGGATCAGGGCGAGGGGGAAGACCAGGACGTACGGGAACCAGCGCGAGCCGGTGCCGCCGGCGAACCGGTCGGCGAGCCGGCGGCGCGGGCCGCGCGGCGGCGTCGGCTCGCCGGTGATCGGCGCGACGGTCGCCGGGCTGGGGGTGGCGGGGAGGGTGCTCACGGGCGCACCACCCACATCCGCTCCCGGTTGAGCCGCAGCCCGACCTGGTCGCCGGCGGCGACCCCGGCCGGCACGTCGATCGCGGCGACCTGGACGGGCTCGCCGGCCACGTCGACCACGAGGTTGGTCGCCATGCCGGTGAACTCCACCTCGGTGATTCGGCCGGGCAGCGCGCCCGCCTCGGTGGTCGAGGTCAACCCGATGTGCTCGGGCCGGACGGAGACCGACGCGGTGTCGCCCTGGCGCAGGCCGTGGTCGGTCGGGGCGGGTGCGGTGATCTCGCCGCCGGCGGGCAGCCCGACGGTGACGGCCTGCTCGGCGGCGGCGACCACCGGCAGGGTGAGCACGTTGCTGCGGCCGATGAAGCGGGCCACGAAGCTGGTCGCCGGGCGGTGGTAGATCTCCTGCGGGGCGCCGATCTGCTGGACCCGGCCGGACTGCATGACCGCGATCCGGTCCGACATGGCCATCGCCTCGGCCTGGTCGTGGGTGACGTAGATGGAGGTGGTGCCGGCCTCGCGCTGGATGCGGCGGATCTCGACCCGGGTCTCCTCGCGCAGCTTGGCGTCGAGGTTCGACAGCGGCTCGTCGAGCAGCAGGGTGCGGGGGCGGATCACCAGCGCCCGGGCCAGGGCGACGCGCTGCTGCTGGCCACCGGAGAGCTCGTCGATGCGCCGGTCACCGTAGCCGGCGAGGTGCACCTGGCCGAGCGCCTCCTCGACCCGCCGCCGCGCCTCGACCCGCCCGACCTTGCGGATCTTCAAGCCGTACGCGACGTTCTGCGCGACGCTCATGTGCGGGAAGAGGGCGTAGTTCTGGAACACCATGCCGGTGTCGCGCTTGTTCGGCGGCCGGCGGGTGACGTCCTCGGTGCCGAACCGGATCCGGCCGGAGGTGGGGAAGTAGAACCCGGCCACCATGCGCAGGGTGGTGGTCTTGCCGCAGCCGCTCGGGCCGAGCAGCGTGAAGAACTCCCCGGCGGCGATGGTGATGTCGACGTCGTCCACGGCCGCGGTGTCGCCGCCGCGCGCGAAGCGCTTGCTCACCGACTCGAGCGTGACATCGATCATGAGGTCCTCTCCTTCGTGCGGTACCGGACCTGGACGGTCGTCAGGTGGGGGCGCGGGGGCGGGGCGGGCCCGCCCCCGACACGCCCGGGCGGTCAGCCCTTGTTCTTGATCTGGCCGTTCCAGTGGTTGATCCACTCGGTCTCGTTCTTGCCGATCACGTCCCAGTTGACGTCCAGCGGCTTGAGGCCGAGCTGGGCCAGCCACTCCGGCTTCTCGGCGATGTCCACGGCCGGGATCTGGTAGTAGTCCTTGGCCAGGTCGGCGCGGAGCTTGTCGTCGAAGAGGAACTCCATGAACTTCTGGGCGCCGGTGGTGTTGCCGCCCTTGACCGCGGCGATGCCGTCGACCAGCACCGGGGCGCCGGAGGCGGGCATCACGTAGCCGAACGGCATGTTCGACTGGTTGGCCTGCAGCAGGACGTCCTGGAGGTTCCAGGCGCTGACCACGCCCTGCTGGCGGGAGAGCTTCAGGTAGAGGTCGGTCGGGTTGGCCGCGTACGCGCCGGTGTTGGCGTCGAGCTTCTTGAGCCAGTCGTAGCCGGGCTGCGGGTTGCTGCCGTCCGGGGACTGCCGCATGATCATGGCGGCGTAGATCGACCGCATCGTGCCGGACGCGGCCACGTCCCGGATGATGATCTTGTCCTTCCACTCCGGCTTCAGCAGGTCGTCCCAGTCCTTCGGGGCCTGCTCCGGGGTGAGCGCCTTGTTGTTGTACATGATGACCTCGGGGAGCAGGATCTCCCCGAACCAGCGGCCCTCGGCGTCCTTGTACTTCGGGTCCATCTTGGCGGCGAACGCCGGCTGCCAGGAGGTCAGCAGGTCCTCGCCGGCGCCGGCGGAGAGCCCCTGCTGGGTGCCGCCCCACCAGACGTCGGCCTGCGGGTTGGCCTTCTCGGCCCGGACCCGCTCGAGGATCTCCTGGGCGCCCAGGTTGAGGATCTCGACCTTGCCCTTGTACTCGGGGTACTTGGCGGTGAACTGGTCCACCACGTAGGTGGAGACCTTCTTGTCGCGGGCCGTGTAGATGGTCAGCTTCTCGGCGCTCGCGCCGCCGGCCGCGTCGTCACCACCGCCGCCGCCGCAGGCGGTGCCGGCGGCGAGCACGGTGGCGAGCGCACCGGCGAGGAGAAGTCGACGTCTCATGGGGTACCTCCGAGGGGTGTGGGGGGGACTGCGGTGTGCGTGGTGTGTGGTCAAGGGGTCGGCAGCAGGGTCGGCATGCCGGCGGCAGCCGCGGAGAGGGCGTAGCTGACCGCCCCGTGCAGCACCGCCCGGTCGCCGAGCACGGCCCGGCGCACCTCGGTGGTGCTCGGTGCGGCGGCGGTGACCAGCGTCTGGAGCCGGTCGACGGCGGCGTCGTCGAGGTGGGCGGCCGCCCCGCTGAGCAGCACCCGCCCGGGGTCGACGACGCAGACGCAGGAGACGATGAGCCGCGACCAGGCCGCGAGCACGTCGTCCAGGTAGGCGGCGGCCCGGTCGTCGATGGCCGCCAGCGCCACCAGGTCGGCCACGGGCGAGTCCGGCCGCCGCCCGGGGGCCAGCGCCACCATCCGCTCGGCGATGGCGTTCTCCGACCAGCGGGCCTCGAACGGACCGATCCCGTCGTGGCCCCGGTCGGTCGGGTCCAGTGGCAGGAAACCGACCTCGCCGGCGGCCCCGCCGGCGCCCCGGCGGACCTGCCCGTCGAGCACCAGGCCGGCGCCGATGCCGTCGGCCACGTGCAGCAGCAGCAGGTCGGCGACGTCGCTGCCCGCGCCGACGGCGTGCTCGCCGGCGGCCATCAGGTTCACGTCGTTGTCCACCACCACCGGCACCCCGAGCCGCCGCTGCACCGACTCCCCCACCGGCCGGCCCTCGACGAGGCCGACCGAGGGGGCCAGGCGCACGGCGCCGCCGGTGGAGATGCCGGGCGCGGCGATGGCCACCCCGCGCAGCGCCGGCAGTCCGTCGCCGGCGAGTTCGGGGATCGAGCGGCAGATGGTGTCGACGATGTCGCCGGCGAGCCGGACCGCCCGGTGGGCGATGACGGCGCCGTCGCTGTCGGCGATCTCGCAGCTGATCCGGGACGGCTCCAGGGAGACGGCGGCGACCAGCTCGGCCCGCGGGTTGAACTCCAGCATCGCCCGTGGCCGGCCGGTGCGGGAGGTCCCCGGGCCGCGCTCGATGAGGTACCCCTCGGCGATCAGCTCGCGCACGAGCGGGGTGAGCGTGGCGGGGCTCAGCCCGGTGAGCTCGGTCAGCTCGGCGCGGGAGAGCACCCGCACCTGGCGGGCGGTGGAGATCACGGACAACCGCTTGATCTCCTTCGACCGCTCCCGGCTCACCGGGCTCGTTGGTGGCGTCACCACGTCAGTCACACTTCCTTCTTACGGCGAACGAACTATTGAGTCAAGTAACGAAACCGTCTCGCTACCTTGCGGCCTCCTCCTTGAGCAGCAGAAACGCCCTTCCTTTGACCTCAGGGGAGGCCGTCGGACGGGCACACTCACCACCCGCAACACCTCGGATGGCGGGGGGTTAGTTTCTTCCGCAAATAAAGAAAGACCTTGCAAAGCATTGACGGGCCGCCGCGCCGGTCCCTAGCGTCACCGGGCGAAGGCCTTCCAGTGTGTACGGACCCCCGTGCCGCTGCGTACCTGAGGTGACGCCGGCGCTCCTAGTGCCCCGGCGCCCCTGCCCGCCCTCTCTCCGTCCGACCGCGACCCCCACGTCGACGCCCCGCGTCCGACGTCGCCGGCCGCTGCCCGGACCTCGCGTCACGCGAAAGGATCCGCATGCGTCTCAAGGCGTTCCTGCTACCCACGGCGCTCGCCCTGGCCCTGTCCGGGACACCGGCCATGGCCCTCGCCGCACCCACCGACGCCCGGCCGACCGACGCCGTCGACCTGGACGTCCTCTTCGTCAGCGCGCACCCCGACGACGAGGCCGGCAGCCTCGCCACCCTCGGCCAGTGGAAGGAGAAGCACGGCGCCAAGGCCGGCGTCGTCACCATCACCCGTGGCGAGGGCGGCGGCAACGCCGTCGGCCTGGAGGAGGGCCCGCCGCTGGGCATCATCCGGGAGCGCGAGGAACGCACCGCGATCGGCCGCGCCGGGGTGGAGAACCTCTACAACCTCGACCGCGTCGACTTCTGGTACACCGCGTCCGCGCCCCTGTCCGAGCAGATCTGGGGCCACGACGACACCCTCGCCCAGATCGTCCGGGTGATCCGGCAGACCCGGCCCGAGATCGTCATGACGATGAACCCGTCGCCCACGCCCGGCAACCACGGCAACCACCAGCAGGCCGCCCGCTTCGCCGCCGAGGCGTTCCACGCCGCAGCCGACCCGAAGGCGTTCCCGGAGCAGGTCACCAAGGAGGGGCTCAGGCCGTTCCGGGCGGCGAAGTTCCTGCGTACGGGCGGCAGCGGCAGCTCGTCGACCGGGCCGCAGTGCGCCACCGGCTTCGTGCCGGCCGTCCCGACCGACCAGGTGTTCGGCGTCTGGGAGGGCACCCGCAGCGCCGGCGGCAAGACCTGGGCCGAGGTCGAGGTCGACGCCCGCCGGGACTACGTGACCCAGGGCTGGGCCAACACCGCCGCCGCCCCCACCGACCCCGCGAAGATCCGCTGCGACTTCTACACCCTGGTCGACAGCCGCGTCCCGTACGACCCGGCGGACACCTCCCCCGAGGCGATCCTGCGCGGCTCGGTCCTGCCCCCGGCCGCCGGCGGGCTACCCAAGGGCACCGAGCTCTACCTGACCGCCGACCGGTTCGACCTCGCCCCCGGGCAGAGCGTCGAGGTCACCGCGCACGTGCGGGCGCCCGGCAACCGGGCCCTCACCTCGCCCCGGGTCTCGCTGCGGCTGCCGCAGGGCTGGACCACCAGCGGCTCCGGCGCGGTGCGCGGCGCCGTACCGGCCGGCAAGGAACGGACCGTCACCTTCACCGTGACCGTCCCCGCCGGCGCCGACACCAACGAGCAGCACCTCGTCGGCGCGTCCCTGAGCACCGGGCAGGGCACCGGCCGTACGGACCGCGCGGTCCGGGTGGTCGCCGACGTGCGCGGCACCCTGGAGCCGCTGCCCGAGGTGGGGCTGTTCCGCACCTGGGCCGGCGACAGCGGCTACCCGCAGCTGGACACCCTGATCAAGCCGGTGCTGACCCTCGGCTCCGGCAAGAGCCGGACGGTCCGGGTCGACCTGCGCAACCACGGCAGAACCGCCCAGAGTGGCACCGTCGCCCTCGGCCTGCCGGCCGGCTTCACCGCCGACGCGCCGACCAGGAGCTACGCGGCCCTGGCGCCGGGAGCGACCGGGGCGGTCACCTTCACCGTCACCAACAGCGACGCCAGCCTGCCGACCGCCAACGAGGGCGGCGACGGCGGCGACTACGGCATCACCGTCACCACCACCAGCGCCACCGGCAGCACCGTGGAGACCGGCGCCCTGGAGCTCGTGCCGACCAGCGAGGTGCCGCACGCCGGGCACGACCATGCCGTCGACGGGGTGGCATCCCCGGGCGAGTACCCCGGCGAGGAGCTGGACCTGTCCCGCATCTGGGAGGGACAGGCCACCACGCCACAGGACGCCTCGGCCACCGGCCGGATCGCCTTCACCGAGGACGCGCTCGTCGTGTTCGTACATGTCACCGACGACGTGCTCGGCAAGAAGGTGGTGCCGCAGGACTGCAAGCGGCAGCGGCGCACCGACAGCGTGGAGATCATCGTCGACCCGAAGGGGAACTCGACGGACACCTCCACCGTGTTCAAGGCGGGCATCTTCCCGGTCACCGACGACCCCGCCAACGGCGACCCGCCGTGCTGGCAGCGCGACGCCGACAACCGGCAGGGACCGGGCGCCACGACCGCCCCGGGGATGACCGTCGTCAGCAAGGTCACCGCGCCGTACACCGGCTACACCATCGAGGCGCGCATCCCGTTCGCGGTGCTGCCCGACGCCATCGACCCGGCGCGGATGGGCTTCAACGTGCTGGTGTACGACTCGGACACCCAGGACCTCAGCTCCCAGTCCCGGCTGGGCTGGTCCACCTTCACCGGCGTCCGGGCCGACCCGTACCGCTACGGCCTGGTCACCCTGCCCGGTCTCACCCCGGCCCAGCGGCAGCCCAGTGCCCCGGTCTTCCCGGACACGGCCGCCCGTAGCGTGCACAGCCCGCAGACCATCGCGCAGTCGGCGGTGGACGGCGTGGCTCCGGCAGCCGTCACCCGGCTGCCCGAGCGGGCGCTGCGGCTGACCGGCCAGCGGCAGGTGGCCGGCGGCGTGCAGGTGACCGTCCGGGCCGACCGCGCCGGCACGGTGTACCTGCACACCTGGGACGGCGACCGGTCGCTCGGTGAGCGTTCGGTGCAGGTGCCCTCCGGCCGCCCGGTGACCGTCGTGGTCCCGGCGACCGGTGGCACGCCCATCTCGGTCCTGGCGGCCTTCGAGGCCGGCGGCGCCGCGCTCGCCCGCCAGGTCCCGCTGACCTGACCGGTGCGCGACGGGCCCCTGCCATCCGAGCGGACGGCAGGGGCCCGTCGCGTCGTCGGGGGCGAGACTCCCCGGCGGCAGCGCGGTCTACAGGACGTTGCGTCTCAGCAGGAACAGCCCGAAGAGCACCCCGAACGCGACGACCACCGCCCTGAGCGGGCCCTCGGGGAGTCTGCGGAGCAGTCGGGCGCCGACATAGCCGCCGACGACGGTCGCCGGGGCGACGACTGCCACCCCCGCCCAGTTGACGGTGCCGAAGAGGACGTAGAGCACCACCGCCGTGAACGAGATGACGGCCGACAGCAGGTTCTTCAGGGCGATCGTCCTGGTGAGCGGCTCGTGCTGGAGGAGCGCCAGGCCGGCGACCAGGACGATGCCGAACCCGGCGCCGACGTAACCGCCGTAGACGCCGCCCAGGGCGACGGAGAGTTGCAGGGCCGCCGGGTGTGCCCGCCCCGGCCGCAGCGCGGAGCGCCGGACCAGCCTGTCCAGCCGGCCCCGCAGACCGAGGACGGCCGACGCGGCAAGCACCAGGAACGGCACGATCACGTCGAAGACGCGGGTGGGCGTCACCAGCAGCAGCACCGACCCGACGACGCCGCCGACGACCGCCGCGGGCAGGACGCGTCGCACGTCGCTGCGGGGCGGCAGGTCCCGGTACCCTCCGGCGACGCTCGCCACGTTGCCGGGGAAGACGGCGACGGTGCTGGTCAGCTTGGCGGTGAGCGGCGGGATGCCGGCAGCGATCAGCGCCGAGAAGGCGATCAGGGAACCGCCGCCCGCGACCGCGTTGAAGGCGCCCGTGGCGACACCGGCGGCGACGAGCAGCGTCGCCTGGATGGGATCCATCGGGTCCCAGGCTAGTGGCGATGCCCGGCGGCGGGGCGGGTGTCGGTCGGGCCGCCCGGCCCGCCACGCGCGGGACGGCCCGGGGCCGGCCGGCGGTGGGCGCGCCCCCGGCGGGGCCGCCGGAAGTTCACCCTCTCCGGGTGAGGCGGTGGCGGCGTTTGCGGGGAATGGTGGCCGGTGAGGAGGGTCGCGATGGCGGATGCCACCGAGGATTTCTTCCACGGCCTCGCGCGCCGTGGGCACGACCGCCGGCTCAGGGCGATCGACGAGGGCAGCGTGCGCTTCGACATCAGCCGCGGCGGCCGGACCGACCACTGGCTGGTCTCCATCGACAAGGGCGACGTCAGGGTCTCCGAGGAGGCGACCGGCGGGGACGCGGTCGTCGAGGCGGACCGGGCGGTGTTCGACCGGATCGCCAGCGGGGAGGCGTACTTCCTCACCACCGTGCTGCGCGGCGAGGCGGCCGTGGCGGGCAGCCCCCGGCTCTTCGCGACCGTCCGGAAGCTGTTTCCGCCGCCGCCCACGTCCCGGGGCACACGCCGCCGGGGAGGTGGCCATGAGTGACGGCCAGGTGAGCATCCTGGACGGCACGACCTTCCTGGTCTGTGACCGGGCCGGCGACATCGTCCCGTCGCCCGACACCCCGCTCGGCCTGTTCGCCCACGACACGCGCCTGCTGTCGAAGTGGGTGCTGACGATCGACGGGGAGCGGTTGAGCACCCTCGCCATCGACGACATCCACTACTTCGAGAACCGGTTCTACCTGGTCCCCGGCCACCAGGACGTCTACGTCAACAGCACACTCTCCGTGCGGCGGGTGCACACGCTCGAGACCGGCCTGCACGAGGAACTCAGCATCATCAACCACGACAGCCGGCCGGTCGACCTGACCGTCCGGGTCGAGGTGGACGCCGACTTCGCGGACGTCTTCGAGGTCAAGGACGCGACGGCGCGGAAGAAGGGCCGGCACTACCGGCGCATCGACGACGGACGCCTCGTCCTCGGCTACGAGCGGGAACGGTTCCGGCGGGAGACGATCGTCTCCGCCACGACGCCGGCGGAGCTGGACGACGACGGGCTGACGCTCGCGGTCCACCTCGAACCGCACAGCAGGTGGCGGACCAGGCTCACCGCCGAGCCGGACCTGCCGATGCCGGGAGGACTGGAGCGGCTCACCATCCCGGGGCGGGCGCGCGGCCGGGACAAGGAGCGCCGGCTCAAGGACTGGCTGGCGGAGGCGCCCCGGCTGGAATCCGGCTTCGAGCCCCTGCGCGGCGCGTACCGGCGTAGCCTCATCGACCTGGCCGCGCTGCGGTTCAGCCCGTTCCTCGCCGAGGACCGGAGCGTACCGGCCGCCGGTCTGCCCTGGTTCATGAGCCTGTTCGGCCGGGACAGCATCCTCACCAGCCTCCAGGCGCTGCCGTTCGCGCCCGATCTCGCCGCCACCACGCTCAGGGTGCTCGCGTTCCGGCAGGGCAGCCGGGTCGACGACTTCCGGGAGGAGGAGCCCGGCCGGATCCTGCACGAGATGCGGTACGGGGAGATGAGCGTGTTCGAGGAGACGCCGCACACTCCCTACTTCGGCAGCGCCGACGCCACTCCCCTGTTCCTGGTGCTGCTCGACGAGTACGAACGCTGGACCGGCGACGCCGCGCTCGTCCGCTCGGTCGAACAGGAGGCGCGGGCGGCGGTCGACTGGATCGACCACTACGCCGACCTGACGGGCAGCGGCTACATCTCCTACGAGCGGCGCAACACCCGCAACGGCCTGGAGAACCAGTGCTGGAAGGACTCCTGGGACGGCATCTCGTACCAGGACGGGCGGCTGCCCGGCTTCCCCAGGGCGACCTGCGAGTTGCAGGGGTACGCGTACGACGCGAAGATGCGCACCGCCCGGCTCGCCCGGACGATCTGGGACGACCCGGCGTACGCGGACCGGCTGGAACGGGACGCCGCCGAGCTCAGGCAGCGCTTCAACCGCGACTTCTGGGTCGCCGACGGCGAGTACATGGCCCTCGCGCTCGACGGTGACGGCCGTCAGGTGGACGCGCTGTCGTCCAACATCGGCCACCTGCTGTGGAGCGGCATCGTCGACGAGTCGAAGGCCGCCGCCCTGGCGCGACATCTGATGTCGCCCGCGCTGTTCAGCGGCTGGGGGGTGCGCACGCTGGCGGAGACCGCGAGCCGCTACAACCCGATCGGGTACCACGTCGGGACGATCTGGCCGTTCGACAACTCCTTCATCGCCTGGGGCCTGCGTCGTTACGGGTACGCCGACGAGGCGGCCCGGATCGCCGCCGGGATCCTGGACGCGGCGGTCTTCTACGACGGCCGGCTGCCCGAGGCGTTCGCCGGCTACAGCCGGGCCGAGACCAAGTATCCGGTCAACTATCCCACCGCGTGCAGCCCGCAGGCGTGGTCCGCCGGGGCCACCCTGCTGCTGTTGCGCACGATGCTCGGGCTGCAACCGGTCGGCGAAGACCTCGTGATCAGGCCCGCTCTGCCCGCTAGTCTCGACTTCGTGGCGCTGCTCGACATTCCCGGGCGGTGGGGGCATCTCGACGCGTACGGCAGAGGGCCGGCCGGCGCGGGCGGACGCGGCCACCAGCCGGCGCCGCAGCAGCTCTCCGCGCCGTGACGGGAGGGACGATGCGAGAACTCGACCCGAGGCGGACCGCCGTCGTCGGCGTCCACTGGCAGCACGAGGTCGTCAGTCCCGACGGGGTGTTCGGTCCGTTCTTCGCCGAGCAGGTCTCCCGGCACCGCGTCGCCTCGTACGCGGCGCAGGTCGCCACGGCGGTGCGCGCCAGTGGCGGCCTCGTCGTCTACACCCGGGTCGCGCACCGGCCCGGATATCCGGACCTCATCCCCAACACGCCCAGCTTCGCCATGCTCCGGGAGCGGCAGGCCTTCCTCGAGGGCGCGCCCAAGGCCCGGATCGTCGACGAACTCGCGCCGGAGGCCGGCGACGTCGTCATCACCCACGTCCGGCTCACCGGCTTCTTCGGCAGCGAACTCGACACCGTGCTGCGGCGCCGGGGCGTGGACACCGTCCTGTTCACCGGTGTCGCCACCAACCTCTCCGTCACCGGCACGGTGTTCGAGGCGGTCAACCACGGCTACCGGCCGGTGGTGGTCTCCGACGCGTGCACCGCCGCGACCGACGAGACGCACCGGGCGAGCCTGGAGACACTGGGGCAACTCGGCGAGGTGGTCACCACCGCCGAGGCCGTCGACCGCCTGTCGAGGTGAGCCATCGGGCGGGCGGTCCGGCGCCCCGGTGGGGCCGCTCCGGCGGGCGGCCGGCCAGCCCCGACAACGGCCAGGACAGCCCCTAGCCCGGCCCGTTTGCATTGACGACGGGCGTGCCACGCTGGCAGCATCCGGCTCATCATGATCAAGGAAAGCGGTTGGTCAGCGCCCCCCGTCCCCGGCCGGCCGTCCGGCCAGCCCGCCGGGGGCGAGCCACACCACGCGGACCTCGTCCATGAGGCGATCGTCCGGCATCCCGCCGACGCGTTGGCGCTGGGCACGGACGACGCCCTCGTCACCTACGGGGAGTTGCGCGCACGCAGCAGCCGGCTGGCCCGGCACCTGCGGGCCACCGGGGTACGCCGAGGTGACCTCGTCGCCGTCCTGCTGCCCCGCGGTGTCGACGGGATCGTCAGCGTGCTGGCGGCGCTCACCGCCGGTGCCGCGTACCTGCCCATCGACGCCGGCTACCCGCCGCAGCGGGTCCGACACATGCTCACCGACTCCCGGGCGCGGGTGCTCGTCACCGTACGGTCGCTGGTCCGGCCCGACCTGGTGGTTCCGGGCACCCCGGTCGTCCTGCTCGACGACGACCGGGCCACGCTCGCCGCGTACCCCGACCGCCCGCCGGCCGTGCCGGTCGGCCCGGGTGACCTCGCGTACGTGATCTACACCTCCGGGTCCACCGGCCTGCCGAAGGGGGTCATGGTCGAGCACGGCTCGCTGCGCGGGCTGGCCCGGTGGCGGGCCGACGCGGAGCGCCTCGGTCCCGACGACCGCTGCCTGCACCTGTTCTCCCCCGGCTTCGACGCGTCGGTGTGGGACATCTGGGCGCCGCTGGTGGCCGGCGCCAGCCTCTGGATGCCCGACGACGCGACCCGGGTCGACCCCGACCGGCTGGTGGACTGGCTCGCCGCGCACGCGATCACCTCGGCGACGCTGCCCACCCCGCTCGCCGAGGCCGTGCTGACCCGGCCGGCGCCGGCCGACGGGGCACTGCGCATCCTCGGCGCGGGGGGCCAGCAGCTGCTGGCCCGCCCCCGCCCCGAGCACACGTTCACCACCGTCAACCTGTACGGCCCCACCGAGGCCACCGTGCTGGCGATGGCCGGGGAGGTGGCGGTCGAGGGCGACGGCCCGCCGTCGCTCGGGCATCCGGCCGCGGGCGCCGCCATCCGGCTGCTCACCGACGACCTGCGTCCGGTGCCCGCCGGCAGCCTGGGCGAGGTGTTCATCGGTGGGCCGGGCGTGGCCCGGGGGTACCACGACCGTCCCGCCCTGACCGCCGAGCGCTTCCCGCCCGACCCGTACGGGCCGCCGGGCAGCCGCCTGTACCGCACCGGCGACCTGGCCCGTCAGCTACCGGACGGCACCTACCACTTCGCCGGCCGGGTCGACGACCAGGTGAAGCTGCACGGCCACCGGATCGAGCTGGGCGAGATCGAGAGCGTGCTGCTGCGTCATCCGGGCGTGCGGGCCGCCGCGGTCCGTGTGCACGACGGCACGGCCGGTCCCCGGCTCGTCGGCTACGTCGTGCCCGAGGTCGGTCCGGACGACGCGACGCTGGCCGAGTACGCGGCCCGGTACCTGCCGGCGACCATGGTTCCCGCCGCGTGGGTCCGACTCGCCGCCCTGCCGCTCACCCCGCACGGCAAGCTGGACCGGGCCGCGCTGCCCGCGCCGGCGGAGCAGGTCAGCGAGGCGCCCCGCGACGACCTGGAGCGGCGGGTGGCGCAGGTGTGGGCCGACGTGCTCGGCCGGACGCCGGGCCGCGACGACAACTTCTTCTCCCTGGGCGGGCACTCGCTGCGGGCCACGATGGTCGCCGTCCGGTTGCGCGAGCGGTTCGGGCTGCCGATCTCCGCCGCGATCGTGTTCGAGGCGCAGACCGTGGCCGCGATGGCCGACCGACTGCGGGCCGAGGTGACGGCCGGTCCGACGACCGTCGGGGGCGAGGACGATCCGGTCGTGTCCGGCGCCGGGACACCGAGCAAGCCGGATCCGGTCCTCGTCCCGCCGGACGGCGAGACCTCGTCGCCGGGCCGAGTCCTGTCGTTCGCGCAGCAACGCCTGTGGTTCCTGCACACCCTCGACCCGAAATCCACCGCCTACAACACCCAGACCGCCTGGCACATCGACGGCGAACTCAACCTCGACCACCTCGACACCGCCATCAACGAAATCGCCCGCCGGCACGAGATCCTCCGCACCACCTTCGCCGAACACGACGGCGTCCCCGTCCAGATCGTCCGCCCCGGGCCCACGCATCACCGCACCCGCCACGACCTCACCCACATCGACCCCCAACACCACGACCACCACGTCCGCGAGATCCTGCGCGCCGAACTCGACCAACCGTTCGACCTCACCACCGGCCCACTCCTACGCTGCCGAACCCTCCGACTCTCCGACACCGCACACGTGCTCTGCCTCACCTGGCACCACATCGTCCTCGACGGCTGGTCCGTCGGCCTCTTCCACACCGAAC
>NZ_JBNCOB010000043.1:0-27898 GCF_049847285.1 Micromonospora sp. DT62 | reverse complement strand
CGCCGTCCGCTACGAAGCCACCGTGCACATCGCCGCGATCAACGAGTGGCTGTAACCGACTTCGACACAGGCCCTAGGCGGCGACCGCACTCCGGTGCAGGGAAGGGCCCCCTGTTGACAGGGGGCCCTTCCCTACACCTCAGCGCAGGCTGCGAAAGCGGGCCGGGACGTCGGCCGCCGCCGCCCGGTCCAGCAGCCAGAGGGTCCGGCCCGTGCCCTGTACGCCGGCCGCCGGCAGTTGCACCGGCCCCGCCCCGGCCAGGGCCATGCCGACCGCCCGTGCCTTGTCGCCCCCGCCCGCCACCAGCCAGACCTCCTCGGCCGTGTTGATCGCCGGAAGGGTCAGCGTGGTCCGCACCGGCGGGGGCTTCGGGCTGCCCCGCACCGCGCTGACCGGCCGGCTGTCATGGTGCACCGGATGCTCGGGGAAGACCGAGGCGACGTGCCCGTCCTCGCCGACGCCCAGCATCAGCACGTCGAAGTGGGGGAGCGCGGCGTGCCCCGGCCGCGCCGCGCGGGCCAGTTCCTCGGCGTAGCGGGCCGCCGCCTCCTCCGGGTCGGGCCCGGCCGGACCGTCGGAGGCCGGCATCGGGTGGACCCGGGCCGGGTCCAGCGGCACCGCGTCCAGCAGCGTGGCGCGGGCCTGGGTCTCGTTGCGCTCGGGGTCGCCGGCGGGCAGGAACCGCTCGTCGCCCCACCAGACGTCCACCCGGGACCAGTCCACGGCGTCGCGGGCCGGCAGCGCCGCCACCGCCCGGTGCACCGCCGCGGCTATCCGCCCGCCCGTCAGCACCACCGACGCCTGGCCCCGCTCGGCCTGCGCGTCCAGCAGCTTGACCACCAACCGGGCGGCCACCGCCTGGGCCAGCAGGTCTGCGTCGGCGTGGACGGCGACACTCGCCTCACTCATCTGTGTGCCTTCGTTTCTCCGGCCGCCGCGCGGCCGGTCCTCCGTGGTGCCCCGGGCAGCCGGGCGCTCAGTGCTCGGCGCTCGTTCCCACGTGCGCGGTGACCCCCGCCTCGGCCCGCTGGGCCGTGGCCGGGTCCTTCCAGACGTGCACCCGCTGCGGCGGGCGCTGGTCGAGGCCGGTCAGCCCGGCCGCCGTGCCCAGCGCCTCCGCGTACACCTGGTCGGCGTCGAGCCGGCGCAGCTCCTCGGCCAGTTCGTCGCCGAGGGGCCGGCGGACGAGCGGCAGCTGCCGGTCCTCCTGGCCGGTACGCCGGAACGTCGCCACGCTGTCGTCCCGGCTCAGCGTCAGCGTGTCGCCGTTGGCGCAGCGCAGCTGCACCTGCCGCATCCGCGGCGACGCGTCGGTGTGCTCCCACACCGGCTCGATGCCGAGTCGCGCGGCCAGCCAGCCCTGCATCAGCGCGGCGGTCGGGTCGGTGGGCGGGGCCACCACGGTCGCCTCGGTCACCCTGGCCTGGGTGGTGTCGAACGCCCCCGCCACGAGAGTGCGCCACGGGGTGATCCGGGTCCACGCCAGGTCGGTGTCGCCGGGCGCGTAGTCCCGGGCCCGCTGGCGCATCGCCTCGATCGGGTCCGCGGCCTGCGCGCAGTCGGTGATCCGCCGGTCGGCCACCACGCCGAGGAAGTCCGTGGCGATCTCGGCCGGCGGCTCGCCGTGCCACCACGTCACCACCGGCACGTCCGGCACCAGCAGCGGCATCACCACCGACTCCGCGTGCAGGGCGAGCCGCCCGTACATCCGGGTGACCACCGCCTCGCACGGGCCGAGCCGGCCGCCGACGACGATCTCCGCGTCCAACCGGTTGCGCTCGCGCTCCACGTCGGTGCGGACCACCACCAGCAGCCGGCAGGGGTGGGCGGCGGCCGCTATGGTCGCCGCCGCCTCCGCCTCGCGGACCCGCTTCTCGTCCACCACCACGATCAGGGTGAGCGCCATGCCGCTGGCCACCCCGCCCGCGCTGCGCCGCTCGGCGGCCAGCGCCTTGACCACCTCGTTCCCGGTGGTGTCCCACAGGCCGATCAATGGAGCCTCCTGGTCTGCTCGCTGCGCCCGGTCACGGCACCTGCCTTCGTTCGCGACTGCGGGGCTCGCAGGACCGGCTCACTCCTCGCGCTCACGGCACCTGCCTTCGTTCGCGACTGCGGGGCTCGCAGAACCGGCTCACTCCTCGCGCTCACGCCCGCCGCCACGCCCGGCCCTCGCGGGCCAGCATCTCGTCGGCGGCGCGGGGACCCCACTCGCCGGCCCGGTACGGCTCCGGCTTCGTGCCCGCCCACGCGTGCTCCAGCGGGTCCACCACCTGCCAGCTCTGCTCGACCTCGGCGGCGTCCGGGAAGAGGGTACGGTCGCCGATCAGCACGTCCAGCACGAGCCGCTCGTACGCCTCGGGGCTGGCCTCGGTGAACGCCTCGCCGTACTGGAAGTCCATGGCGATGTCGCGGACCTCCATCGTGGTGCCGGGCACCTTGGAGCCGAACTTGAGCACGACGCCCTCGTCCGGCTGCACCCGGATCACGAGCTGGTTGTTGCCGAGCGACTCCATGTCGGCTTCGTTGAACGGCAGGTGCGGCGCCCTCTTGAAAATGATGGCGACCTCGGTGACGCGGCGCGGCAGCCGCTTGCCGGCCCGGATGTAGAACGGCACCTCCGCCCAGCGGCGGTTCTGGATGCCGAGCCGGACGGCCACGTAGGTCTCCGTGGTCGAGTCCTCCGGGACGCCCTCCTCCTCCAGGTACCCGACGGCACGCTCGCCCCCCACCCAGCCGGGCAGGTACTGGCCGCGCACGGTGCCCTCGGCGACGTCCTTGGGCAGGGTGATCGCCCGCAGCACCTTGAGCTTCTCCGTGCGGATCTCGTCGGCGTCGAAGCTCGTCGGCTCCTCCATCGCCACCAGCGCCAGCAGTTGGAGCAGGTGGTTCTGGAACACGTCGCGGGCCGCGCCGGCCGAGTCGTAGAAGCCGGCGCGGGTGCCGATGCCGACGTCCTCGGCCATGGTGATCTGCACGGAGTCGACGTACTTGGAGTTCCACAGCGGCTCGAACAGGTTGTTGGCGAACCGCAGGGCGAGGATGTTCTGAACGGTCTCCTTGCCCAGGTAGTGGTCGATGCGGAAGACGTCCTCGCGGGTGAAGACGTCGTCGACCAGGTCGTTGAGCGCCTTCGCCGAGGGCAGGTCGTGCCCGAACGGCTTCTCCACCACCACCCGGCGCCAGCCGCCGGACTTGGCGTTGTCGGCCATCCCGGTGCGGGCCAACTGCTTGAGGACCACGGGGAACGCCGGCGGGGGGATGGAGAAGTAGAAGGCGGCGTTGCCCGGGATCCCGTGCGTCTGGCGCAGCTCGTCCAGCATCTCGGAGAGGTGGTCGAACGCGGCGTCGTCGTCGAACGAGCCGCCGACGAACTTGATGTTGCCCACCAGCCGCGCCCACACCTCCTCCCGCCAGGGGGTGCGGGCGTGCTTCTTGGCGGCCTCGTGGGCGAGCGACTCGAAGTCCCCGTCGCCCCAGTCCCGGCGGGCGAAGCCGAGCACGGCGAAGCCCGGGGGCAGCAGCCCCCGGTTCGCCAGGTCGTACACGGCCGGCAGGAGCTTCTTGCGGGCCAGGTCGCCGGTGACGCCGAAGATCACCAGAGCGCACGGCTCCGGGATCCTCGGCAGCCGGCGGTCCTGCGGGTCGCGCAGCGGGTTCACGCCGCCTCCTCGCTCCGCGTCATCCACGGTCCTCATCGTCACGCCCGCAACGCCCCGACGGCATCGAGCAGCTGGGCCACGCCCGCCGACCGGTCGGTCAGGTGCAGCCGGACCACCGGGCGCTTCCGCTCGGCCAGGGCCTGCCGGTCGCCGGCGGCCTGCGCCGCCTGCAACTGCCCGAAGGTGTAGGGCCTGCCCGGCACCGGCAGGTCGTCGACGACCGCGCCGGTGAGCTGGAGGTAGCTGCCGACCTGCGGACCGCCCTTGTGGTACTGGCCGGTGGAGTGCAGGAACCGCGGCCCCCACCCGAAGGTGACCGGCCGGCCGGCGGCACCGGCCAGCAGCGGCCGCAGCCGGGCCGCGTCGGCGTCGGCGAACCGGTCGAGGTACGCCATCACCGCGAGGTAGCCGTCGTCGCCCGTCGCGTCGACGAGCTGGCGGAGCACGCCGGCCAGGTCGCCGGGGGCGCCCTGCGGCGCGTACACCTCGATCGCGCCCTCGGTGAACGACGGCGTCTCCGCCGGCGGACCGGAGTCGAGGATCCGGTTCGTGTTCTCCTTGGACTCGGTGACGTTGGGCTGGTTGAACGGGTCGATGCCGAGCACCACGCCGGCGATCGCGGTGGCGTACTCCCAGGCGAGGAAATGCGCGCCGAGCGGGCCGTTGACGGCCACGTCGGCGTCGGCGCCGCCGCCGGGAACGGCGCCGGCGGGCAGCGCGCCGCCGTAGGTCACGGTGAGCACGTCGTCGCCGGCGGCGCCGGGACTCTGCGGCGACTCCACGACGACCGGCAGGATGCCGACCCCGGCCTTGCCGGTGGACTCGGCGATCAGCTGCTCGGCCCAGTCGCCGAGGCCCTCGATGCCGGTGCCGTCGGAGATCAGGGCGACCTTGTCCCGGCCCATGGTGGCCGCCGCGCCGAGCGCCGCGCCGAGCGCCAGGCCCGGGTTGTCGCGGTCCCCGCCCAGCGACCGCGCCAGCGCGTCGGCCTCGTCGAGCAGCTCGGCCACCTCGACCCCGGCCAGCGCCGACGGGACCAGCCCGAACGCGGTCAGTGCCGAATACCGGCCGCCGACGTTCGGGTCGGCGAGTACGGTGAAGGCACCCATCTCGGCGGCGGTGGCCTCCAGCGGCGAGCCCGGATCGGTGACGACGACGAAGTGCCGGCCGGCCTCCGCCTCGGTCATCCCCGCGTCGAGGAACGCCTGCCAGTACGCCCGGCGGTGGCTGTCGGTCTCGACCGTCGAGCCGGACTTGCTGGCCACCACGACCACGGTGCGCTCCAGCCGGTCAGCCAGCGCCGCCCGGACCTGCCCCGGGTCGGTGGTGTCGAGCACCGTCAGCTGCTTGCCGAGGGTGCGGGCGATGACCTCGGGGGCCAGCGACGAGCCGCCCATCCCGGCGAGCACCACGTGGTCCAGGTCGGCCAGCTCCGCCTTCAGCTCGGCGAGCTGGGGCAGCAGTTCCCGGCTGCGCAGGTGGGTGTCCACCCAGCCGAGGCGGATCTTCGCCTCCGCCTCGGCGTCCGGACCCCACAGGGTCGGGTCCTTCGCGGCCAGCTTGCCCGGCGTGCCGGCGTTCACCAGCGCGTCCCGGGTGGAGGCGGGGGCCGACTTGTCGACGGCGTCGGCCCCGTGCACGGAGAGCCCGGCGGCGGCCTCGACCGCCCCGTTGAGCAGATCACTCATGCGTTTCCTCCCGCCTGCTGCGCGGCCTGCGCGTTGTCCTTCGCGGCGTCGCTCGGGTTGCCGGCGCCCCGGCCCGCGGCCGCCAGCGACTTGCGGACGCCGTCGAGCAGTTCCTGCCAGCTCGCCTCGAACTTCTCCACGCCCTCGCGCTCCAGGGTCTCGATGACGTCGGCCAGGTCGATCCCGGCCGACTCCAGGTCCGCGAAGACCTTGCGGGCCTCGTCGTACGAGCCGGTGATGGTGTCGCCGCGGGTCTCGCCGTGGTCGGCGTACGCGTGCACGACCGGCTCCGGCATGGTGTTGACCGTGCCGGGGGCGATCAGCTCCTCGACGTAGATGACGTCCCGGTAGTCCGGGTTCTTGGTCGAGGTGGAGGCCCACAGCGGCCGCTGCGGGTGGGCGCCGGCGTCGGCGAGGGCCTGCCACCGGTCCGAGGAGAACACCTCGCCGTAGCGCTCGTACGCGAGCTTGGCGTTGGCGACGGCGGCCTTGCCGCGCAGCGCCTTGGCCTCGTCGGAGCCGAGCTTCTCCAGCCGCTTGTCGACCTCGCTGTCGACGCGGGAGACGAAGAACGACGCGACCGACCCGATTTTCGACAGGTCGTGCCCGTTCGCCTTCGCCTGCTCCAGGCCGGCCAGGAACGCCTCCATCACCTGCGAGTAGCGGTCCAGCCCGAAGATCAGCGTGACGTTGACGCTGATCCCCTCCGCCAGGGTGGCGGTGATCGCCGGCAGGCCGGCCTCGGTGGCCGGGATCTTGATGAAGAGGTTCGGCCGGTCGACCAGCCACCACAGCGCCTTGGCCTCGGCGACGGTCCTGTCGGTCTCGTGGGCCAGTCGCGGGTCCACCTCGATGGAGACCCGGCCGTCGACCCCGCCGCTGCCCTCGTACGACGGGCGCATCACGTCGCACGCCCACCGCACGTCGTACGTGGTGAGCATGCGTACGGCCTCCTCGACCTCCACCCCACGGGAGGCGAGGTCGCGCAGCTGCCAGTCGTACTCGTCGGCGTCGCTCAGCGCCTTGGCGAAGATCGTCGGGTTGGTGGTCACCCCGGCCACGTGCTTCTCCCGGCGGAGCTGGTCCAGCCCGCCGGAGGACAGCCGTACCCGGGAAAGGTCGTCGAGCCAGACCGCCACGCCTGCGGCGGTGAGTTCACTCAGCCTGTCCGTCATGCCGTCCACGCTCCCCTCAGTTGCCGGTGGTGAAACCGGTGATGTCGCCCATCCGGGTCAGTGCCGCGTGCGCGGCGGCCACGATCCGGTCGGGAGTGAATCCGAACTGCTCGAAGAGCACGGAGTGCGGGGCACTCGCGCCGTAGTGCTCCAGGCTGACGCTCTCGCCGCAGTCGCCGACGATGCCACGCCACGACATGCCGATGCCCGCCTCCACGCTCACCCGTGCCTTTACCCCGCGCGGCAGCACCGACTCCCGGTACGCCTCGTCCTGCTCGAAGAACCACTCCTGGCAGGGCATCGAGACGACCCGGGTGGGGGTGCCGTCGGCCTCCAGCCGCTCGCGGGCGGTCAGGCAGAGCTGCACCTCGGAGCCGGTGCCGACGAGGATGACCTGCGGCTTGCCGTTGGACGCCTCGGCCAGCACGTAGCCGCCCTTGGCCACGCCCTCGGCGCCGGTCAGGGTCGACCGGTCCAGCGTCGGCAGCGGCTGCCGGCTCAGCGCCAGCGCGGTCGGCCGGTCGGTGTGCTCCAGGGCCTGCCGCCAGGCCCACACGGTCTCGTTGGCGTCGGCCGGCCGGACCACGTCCAGGCCGGGGATGGCGCGCAGCGCGGTCAGGTGCTCCACCGGCTGGTGCGTCGGGCCGTCCTCGCCGAGGCCGATCGAGTCGTGCGTCCAGACGTAGACCACCGGCAGCTTCATCAGCGCGGCGAGCCGTACCGCCGGGCGCATGTAGTCGCTGAAGACCAGGAAGGTGCCGCCGTACGGGCGGGTGCCGCCGTGCAGCGCGATGCCGTTGAGGATGGCGCCCATGGCGTGCTCGCGGATGCCGAAGTGCAGCGTGCGACCGTACTCGTGGCCGGGGAAGTCCTTGGTGGCGTGGACGGCGGGGACGAAGGACGGCTCGCCCTTCATGGTGGTGTTGTTGCTCTCCGCCAGGTCGGCCGAGCCACCCCACAGTTCCGGCAGCACTCCGGCGAGCGCCTCCAGGACCTTGCCGGAGGCCGCCCGGGTGGCGACGCCCTTGGCGTCGGCCGGGAACTCCGGCAGCGCCTCGGTCCAGCCGGTCGGCAGGACCCGCCCGGCCATCCGGTCGTAGAGGGCGCGGCGCTCCGCGTTGGCCTTCGCCCAGCCGTCGAACGCCGTGGTCCACTCCTGCTGGGCCTGCGCGCCGCGCTCCATCACCGTGCGGGCGTGCCCGAGCACCTCCTCGTCGACCTCGAAGGAGCGGGCCGGGTCGAAGCCGAGCAGCTTCTTGGTGGCGGCCACCTCGTCGGCGCCCAGCGCCGAACCGTGGATCTTGCCGGTGTTCTTCTTGTTCGGCGCGGGCCAGCCGATGATGGTGCGCAGCGCGATGAAGGAGGGGCGGTCGGTCTCGGCCTTCGCCGCCAGCAGCGCCCGGTGCAGGGCCTCCACGTCCTCGTGGTAGTCGCCCTGGTCGGCGTCGCCGGCGCGCCAGTCGACGGTCTGCACGTGCCAGCCGTACGCCTCGTAGCGGGCCGCGACGTCCTCGCTCTTGGCGATGCGGGTGTCGTCCTCGATCGAGATCTCGTTGTCGTCGTAGATCACCGTGAGGTTGCCGAGCTGCTGGTGCCCGGCGAGCGCGCTGGCCTCGTGGCTGATGCCCTCCTCGATGTCGCCGTCCGACACGATGCACCAGATGTCGTGGTCGAAGACCGACCGGCCCGGCTCCGCCTCCGGGTCGAACAGGCCGCGCTCGCGGCGGGCCGCCATCGCCATGCCGACCGCGTTGCCGAGGCCCTGCCCGAGCGGCCCGGTGGTGGTCTCCACGCCGGGGGTGTGCCCGTGCTCGGGGTGGCCCGGGGTCAGCGAGCCCCACTGCCGCAGCGACTTGAGGTCCTCCAGGGCCAGCGGGTAGCCGGAGAGGAAGAGCTGGATGTAGAGGGTGAGGCTGGAATGGCCCGCGGAGAGCACGAAGCGGTCCCGGCCGGGCCAGTTCGGGTCGGCCGGGTTGTGCCGCATGACCCGGTTGAAGAGCAGGTAGGCCGCGGGCGCGAGGCTCATCGCGGTGCCCGGGTGGCCGTTGCCGGATTTCTCCACGGCGTCCATGGCCAGCACGCGGACGGTGTCGACGGCCCGGCGGTCGAGGTCGGACCAGTTGAGTGCGGGGTGCTCAGGTCGGTTGGCAGCCACGATGGTTGTGCTCCTCGGCAGATGGGCGGAACCCTCAGTGATGACCCTATCGAGCGGTCCTAAACGTCCGCCCAGGGATCTCTGCATGCCGGTCTGTACTGGTCCGCGCCGGTGCGCGGTGGTGCCCCAACGGTGTGACGGCCCGCACCGTTGTCGGGTCGCCCGGGCAGCCAAAACGACGACGCGTAGTCTGTGGTCCGGCGTGTGGCCCCAGTCGGGCCCGGCCGATCCGACCTCCCCTGCCGACGCCGGAAGGTGGCAATCCGTGAGCATGATCACCGAGCGCCCCGTCAGCAACTCTGCCGGGCAGCCGCCGGTGCGGACTGCGGCGGAGGCGTCGGCGGTGGCCCGCCGGGACGTCCGCGCGGTGGTCGCGGCCTACGTGACGCTGACCAAGCCGCGGATCGTGGAGCTGCTCCTCGTCACCACGGTGCCGGCGATGATGCTCGCGGACGGCGGGATGCCGTCGCTCTGGCTGGTGGCCGTGGTGCTGGTCGGCGGCTCGCTCGCCGCGGGCGCGGCCAGCGTCATCAACTGCTACATCGACCGGGACATCGACCAGCTGATGCGGCGCACCAAGCGCCGCCCGCTGCCGACGCACACCGTGACGCCGCGCAACGCGTTGATCTTCGGGCTGGTGCTGGCGGCGGTGTCGGTCGCGATGATGGCGGCGTTCACCAACCTGCTGGCCGCCGGGCTCACGCTGGCCGCGATCCTCTACTACGACGTCGTCTACACCCTCTGGCTCAAGCGCACCACGACGGCCAACACGTTCTGGGGCGGGGCCTGCGGGGCGGCGCCGGTGCTGATCGGCTGGGCGGCGGTCACCGGGACGCTCTCCCCGGCCGCGTGGGCGCTCTTCGCGGTGGTCTTCTTCTGGCAGATGCCGCACTTCTACCCGCTGGCGATGAAGTACAAGGACGACTACGCCCGGGCCGGCATCCCGATGCTGCCGGTGGTGGCCTCCACGCGGCGGGTCAACGCCGAGATCATCGGCTTCGCCTGGCTGACCGTGGCGTCCTCGCTGGCCGTGTGGCCGCTGGGGATGAGCCTCATCTACGGCGTGCCCGCCGTGGTGGTCGGCGCCATCTTCGTGGTGGAGGCGCACAAGCTCGCCCGCCGGGTGGCCCGGGGGCAGGCCGTCAAGCCGATGCGGCTCTTCCACTGGTCGACGACCTACCTGACCATCCTCTTCGCCGCCGTCGCGCTCGACGCGCTGATCTGACCGGGCCGCGCCCGTCACTCCGGCGGGCGCTCGCGCCGAGCCGGGTCCCGGCCTGGTCCGTCCCGCCCGGTCCCGGGGGCCCGGAGGCCGTACCGGCAAATCATCATCGTGCATGGCTTGTCCGGGTTTCTTGTCACATCGGTGAGGCCGTCGGTAAGGTTCCAGAACCACTCGGATGCCCCGGGCCGGCCCGGTTCGGGCCCACCTTTTGATGGGATAAGTCCGGACAAGACCGGTCATATCGTCTGTGGTTCTCCTTAAACCCGCGGGTAATTGGCATCACAAAAGGTTCATGGTTCTCGCCCGCCCGGGTGCAAGTCTGCTTACGCTTCCCGACATGGCAGATGGTTCCGATACGACGCTGACGGCCGAGCAGACCCCCGGGCAGACCCCGCAGGGCCTGGTCGCGGGCATCAAGTCGTTCGCCGCCGGTCACGGCGGCGCGAAGGCGGTCATCGAGTACGTCGGCAAGCGTGGCGCGCGCATCGTCCTCGTGGGCGAGGACGGGGTGTGGGGCGACCAGTTCGCCGACGACACCGTCGTGGCGCGGCAGGCCTGCGCGAAGGCGGGAGTCACCGTCGAGAACGCCTGGGAGCGTGAACTGATGGACCAGATGCGTCCGAGCAACGACCTCTGGCGGTCGATGGCCCGGCGCACGATGGCCCGTTGACATAACTTGACCGATCACCACCAGTCGACCCGGGGGAAACCCCGGGTCGCTCTCGTCACCTGTGCCGACCTGCCCGACCTCGACCCCGACGACCGGCTGCTGCTCGACCCGCTGGCGCGCCGCGGCGTGATCGCTGAGGCGGTGGACTGGGCCGACCCGGCCGCCGACTGGACCGCGTACGACCTGGCGGTGCTCCGCTCGCCGTGGGACTACGCGCTGCGCCGCGACGAGTTCGTCGCCTGGGCGTCGCGGGTGCCCGCCCTGGCCAACCCGGCCGACGTGGTGCGCTGGAACACCGACAAGCGGTACCTGGCCGAGTTGTCCGCGGCCGGGGTGCGCACCGTGCCGACGTCCTGGGTCGCGCCGGGGGAGGACTGGCGACCGCCCGCCGCCCGCGGCGAGTACGTCGTCAAGCCGGCCGTCAGCGCGGGCAGCCAGGACACCGGCCGCTACGACCTGGCCGATCCGCACCACCGGGAACTGGCCGTGGCGCACGTGCGGCGGCTGTCGGACGCCGGGCGGCTGACCATGGTGCAGCCGTACCTCGACGCGGTCGACACGGCCGGCGAGACGGCGCTGCTCTTCCTGGCCGGGCCGGACGGCCCGACGTTCAGCCACGCCATCCGCAAGGGCCCGATGCTGACCGGCCCGGACCTCGGCGCCGACGCGCTGTACCGGCCCGAGGAGATCACCGCCCGCACCGCCACCCCGGAGGAGTTGGCGGTGGCGGAGCGGGCCCTCGCGGCGGTGCCCGGCGGGCCGGGACGGCTGCTCTACGCCCGGGTGGACCTGATCCCGGGCCCGGACGGCGCGCCGGTCCTGGTGGAGCTGGAACTCACCGAGCCGTCGCTGTTCCTCGGCCACGCCGACGGCGCCGCCGACCGCCTGGCAGACGCGATCCTGACCCACCTGGGCCCCGCCGCCGGCTGAGCGTCGGGGCGGGTGGGGGAGCGCTCAGGTGCGCAGCCGGACGGGCCGGGCGCGGTCAGGCGGCGACGGGGACGGCCCGGTCGGCGTCGTCCGGGGCCGGGGCCGGCCCGACCGGGTGGCGCTCGCGGGTGGACCACTGCACCGACAGGGTGGCCAGCAGCACCAGGCAGGAACCCAGCATGTGCGCGCCCACCAGCAGCGCCGGGAGGTTGGTGAAGTACTGCACGAACCCGATGAGGCCCTGACCCAGCTCGACGGCGACGAGCACCAGCGCGGCCCGCGCGGCCCGCTGCGCGCCGACCGCGCGGAAGGCGAAGACCAGCGCCACGGACAGGCCGATCAGCAGGAAGACGCTGTCGGCGTGCACCTGGGAGATGGTCTCGGGGTCGAGGCCGTTGCGGGCGGCGCCGTGGTCGCCCGCGTGCGGGCCGCTGCCGGTCACCCAGGTGCCGATCACCAGCACCGCCGCGCTGACCACGGTGGTGAGCGCGGCGAGGGTCCGCAGCGGGGCGGGCACGACGGCCACCGCCGGGCCCGCCGGGTCCTTGATCCGCCGCCACAGCGCGTACGCGGCCGCGATCACCAGCATCGAGGCGAGGAAGTGCAGGCCGACCACCCACGGGTTGAGGTCGGTGAGCACGGTGATCCCGCCGATGACCGCCTGTGCGGGGATGCCGAGGAGCACGGCGACCGCGAGCGGGACCAGGTCCCGGCGCCGGGGGAGGTGCAGCAGCACGGCCAGCAGCACCGCCAGCGCGATGAAGCCGACGGCGAAGGTGAGCAGGCGGTTGCCGAACTCGATCACTCCGTAGATGCCCATCTCCGGTGTCGTCACGTACGACTCCTCGGTGCACCTGGGCCAGGTGGGGCAGCCGAGGCCGGAGCCCGTGAGCCGGACGGCCCCGCCGGTGACGACGATGCCCGCGTTCGCGATGATCGAGGCGAGCGCGAGACGGCGCAGCAGGGTGGTGGAGACCGGGAACTGGGCGGGTCGCTTCACGGCGCAAATCCTACGCATCGTAGTGGAGCGCGATCGGGTGACTCCGTCCGTGCGGTGGTTCGGATCACCGGGACCCGGGTTTGCGGGCCCCGGACGAATTACGTAACGTTGGCGTTGTGAAAAACGCGGCGGCGCTCTCCGGGCACCAGCCGGCGGTCGTCCCGACCGCCGGTCAGCCCGCGTCCGTCGCGGATCTCTCCACCCGTGACCGGGTCACCCAGCTGCTGCTGGAGCAGGGCGCGACCACCGCCGCGCAGCTCGGCTCGGCGCTCGGGCTCAGCCCGGCCGCGATCCGCCGGCACCTCGACGCGATGCTCGCCGACGGCGACGTGCTCGCCCGCGAGCAGACCGTCCGGGGCCACCGCGGCCGGGGCCGGCCGGCGAAGGTGTTCGTGCTGACCGACGCGGCCCGGGTCCGCTGCGGCACCCACCACTACGACAACATGGCCACCGCCGCGCTGCGCTGGATCGCCCGCAACGGCGGCGCCGCGGCGGTCGAGGCGTTCGCCACCGACCAGGTCGCCGCGCTGGAGACCCGCTGCCGGGCCGCCATGGAGGACGCCGGCGACGACCCGCTCGCGCGGGCCGAGGCACTCGCCGGGGCGCTGACCGCCGAGGGTTACGCTGCGAACGCGTCCACGATCGCCACCGGCGGCCAGCTCTGTCAGCACCACTGCCCGGTGGCGCACGTGGCCGCCGAGTTCCCCCAGCTGTGCGAGGCCGAGACCGCGGTGATCTCCCGCCTGGTCGGCACCCACGTGCAGCGTCTGGCCACCATCGCGCACGGCGACGGAGTGTGCACCACGCACATTCCCGCCCAGCCGGGGCGTGCCCGTTCCGGTAAGACCGTCACCACTGTGAGGACAGATAGATGACCGAGCAGATCGTCCAGCCACTGACCCAGGAAGAGCAGCTCGCCGCCCTGGGGCGCTACGAGTACGGCTGGTCCGACCCGGACGCCGCCGGGGCGGTCGCCCAGCGTGGCCTCAGCGAGGCGGTGGTGCGGGACATCTCGGCCAAGAAGAGCGAGCCGGCCTGGATGCTCGACCTGCGGCTCAAGGGCCTGCGGCTGTTCGGTCGCAAGCCCATGCCGGCCTGGGGCGCCGACCTCACCGGGATCGACTTCGACAACATCAAGTACTTCGTGCGCTCCACGGAGAAGCAGGCCACCAGCTGGGAGGACCTGCCCGAGGACATCAAGAACACCTACGACCGGCTGGGCATCCCCGAGGCGGAGAAGCAGCGGCTGGTCGCCGGCGTCGCGGCGCAGTACGAGTCCGAGGTCGTCTACCACAAGATCCGTGAGGACCTCGAGGAGCAGGGTGTCGTCTTCCTGGACACCGACACTGCGCTGCGCGAGCACGAGGACGTCTTCAAGGAGTACTTCGGCACGGTGATCCCGGTCGGCGACAACAAGTTCGCCGCGCTGAACACCTCCGTGTGGTCCGGCGGCTCGTTCATCTACGTGCCGAAGGGCGTGCACGTGGAGATCCCGCTGCAGGCCTACTTCCGGATCAACACGGAGAACATGGGCCAGTTCGAGCGGACGCTGATCATCGTCGACGAGGGCGCGTACGTGCACTACGTCGAGGGTTGCACCGCGCCGCTGTACTCCTCCGACTCGCTGCACAGCGCCGTCGTGGAGATCATCGTCAAGAAGAACGCCCGGTGCCGCTACACGACCATCCAGAACTGGTCGAACAACGTCTACAACCTGGTCACCAAGCGGGCCGTGTGCCACGAGGGCGCGACCATGGAGTGGGTCGACGGCAACATCGGCTCCAAGGTCACCATGAAGTACCCGGCGGTCTACATGACCGGCGAGCACGCCAAGGGCGAGGTGCTCTCGGTGGCCATGGCCGGCGAGGGGCAGCACCAGGACGCGGGCGCCAAGATGGTGCACGCCGCGCCGCACACCTCCTCCACCATCGTCTCCAAGTCGATCGCCCGGGGCGGCGGCCGCACGTCGTACCGTGGCCTGGTCCAGGTGCTGGAGGGCTCGCACAGCAGCCGGAGCACGGTCAAGTGCGACGCGCTGCTGGTCGACACGATCTCCCGCTCGGACACCTACCCGTACGTCGACATCCGCGAGGACGACGTGTCGATGGGGCACGAGGCCACCGTCTCGAAGATCAGCGACGACCAGCTCTTCTACCTGATGAGCCGGGGCCTGAGCGAGGACGAGGCGATGGCGATGATCGTGCGCGGCTTCATCGAGCCGGTCGCCAAGGAGCTCCCGATGGAGTACGCCCTGGAGCTCAACCGCCTGATCGAGCTCCAGATGGAGGGCGCGGTCGGCTGACCCCGCCCGGCCCTCGCGTGGCCCGGACCGTCGCGCCGCGTCGAGAGCAGCCCGACCGACCCTCCGACCAATCGCAGAACAGACCAAGGAAGAGATGACTACCCAGGCTTCCGCGCCGCCCAGCACCAAGTCGCAGGCGCTCCGCTCGTACGACGTCGCCGACTTCCCGGCCCTGACCGGCCTGGAGGAGGAGTGGCGCTTCACCCCGCTCAAGCGGCTGCGCGGGCTGGTCGGCGCGTCGCCGGCCGCCACCGGCGCGGTCCGCCACGAGCACGGCGACCTGCCCGAGGGTGTCACCGTCGGGCGGATCGGCTCCGACGACCCGCGGGTGGGCAGCGTGCTCACCCCGGTCGACCGGGTCAGCGCGCTGGCCTACGGCGGGGCCGACCAGGCGCTGCTGGTCCAGGTCGCCCGCGACGCCGTGGTGGCCGAGCCGGTGAGCCTGCGGGTGGTCGGCGAGAGCGCCGAGGGCCCGGCCTTCGGGCACACCTTCGTCGAGGTGGGCCGGTTCGCCGAGGTAACCCTGGTGGTGGAGCACGTCGGCTCGGCCACGCTGGCCGACAACGTCGAGGTGTCCGTCGCCGACGGGGCGAAGCTGACCCTGGTCACCGTCGCCGACTGGGCCGCCGACGCCGTCCAGGCCCAGCACCTGAAGCTGAAGCTGGGTCGGGACGCCAAGGTGGTGCACGTCCAGGTCTCCCTCGGCGGCGACCTGGTCCGGCAGTACACCTCGGTGGAATACACCGACCGGGGCGGCGAGGCCGAGCTGTACGGCCTCTACTTCGCCGACTCGGGGCAGCACCTGGAGCACCGCCAGCTGGTCGACCACACCGTGCCGGACTGCCGCAGCTACGTCGGCTACCGGGGCGCCCTGCAGGGCGAGAGCGCGCGCACCGTCTGGGTGGGCGACGTGCTGATCCGCGCCGAGGCGACCGGCACCGACACGTACGAGATCAACCGCAACCTGCTGCTGACCGACGGCGCTCGGGCCGACTCCGTACCCAATCTGGAGATCGAGACCGGCGAGATCGCCGGCGCCGGGCACGCGAGCGCGACCGGCCGCTTCGACGACGAGCAGCTGTTCTACCTGATGGCCCGGGGCATCCCGGAGGCCGAGGCGCGGCGCCTGGTGGTCCGCGGCTTCTTCGCCGAGCTGATCAACAAGATCCCGGTCGAGTCGCTGCGGGAGCGCCTGGGCGACGCCATCGAGGCCCGGCTGGCGAGCGGGAGGAGTGAGCTTGCGAGCCCCGCACTCGCGAGCGAAGACCTCACGGCGAAGGCCGGCGCCTGATGATCCGCCTCTGCTCCGCCGAGGACGTGCCGAAGGGCACCGTGGTCAGCGCGGACGTCGACGGCACCCCGATCGCGCTGGTGCACGGCGAGGACGGTGTCTTCTACGCCGCCTACGACGAGTGCTCGCACGCCGCGGTCGCCCTCTCCGAGGGGGAGGTCGAGGGCTGCACGCTGGAATGCTGGCTGCACGGATCCCGTTTCGACCTGAGGACCGGCGAGCCGACCGGGCTGCCCGCCACCGAACCCGTACCCGTCTATCCCGTCGAAGTCCGAGACGGCGACATCTACGTCAGTCTCACGCCGAGCAATGGAGTGACCCGATAATGAGCACCCTGGAGATCCGCGACCTGAAGGTGTCGGTCAAGCTGCCCGAGGGTGAGCTCAAGCCGATCCTGGCCGGTGTCGACCTGACCGTCCGCTCGGGTGAGACCCACGCGATCATGGGCCCGAACGGCTCCGGCAAGTCCACCCTGGCCTACTCGATCGCCGGCCACCCCAAGTACGAGATCACCGGCGGCTCGGTGACCCTCGACGGCGAGGACGTGCTGGCCCTGTCCGTGGACGAGCGCGCCCGCGCCGGCCTCTTCCTGGCCATGCAGTACCCGGTCGAGGTCCCCGGCGTCTCGGTGGCGAACTTCCTGCGTACCGCCAAGACCGCCATCGACGGCCAGGCGCCCAAGCTGCGCACCTGGGGTGGCGAGCTGCGCGGGGCCATGGAGCGCCTCCAGATGGACCCGGCGTTCGCCCAGCGCAACGTCAACGAGGGCTTCTCCGGCGGCGAGAAGAAGCGGCACGAGATCGTGCAGCTGGAGCTGCTCAAGCCGAAGATCGCGATCCTCGACGAAACCGACTCCGGCCTCGACGTGGACGCGCTGCGCGTGGTCAGCGAGGGCGTCAACCGGGTCCGCGACAACGGCGACACCGGGATGCTGCTGATCACCCACTACACCCGGATCCTGCGCTACATCAAGCCGGACTTCGTGCACGTCTTCTTCGCCGGCCGGATCGTCGAGCAGGGTGGCCCGGAGCTGGCCGACAAGCTCGAGGAAGAGGGCTACGAGCGCTACGTCGCCGGGGCCGGCGCGGCGCGGGCCTGAATCCTCTCGGAAGAATGGGTGGGCCGGTCGACATGACTTCCATCGCGATCCCGTCGGGGATGCCGCAGTACGACGACGCGCCGCGTTACGACGTGGCGAAGGTGCGCGCCGACTTCCCGATCCTCGACCGGGAGGTCAACGGGCACCGGCTGGTCTACCTCGACAGCGCCAACACCTCGCACAAGCCGCGGCAGGTGCTCGACGTGCTCGGCGAGCACTACGCGATGCACAACGCCAACGTGTCCCGCTCGGTGCACACCCTGGGCACCGAGGCCACCGAGGCGTACGAGGGCGCGCGGGCGAAGATCGCCGCGTTCATCAACGCGCCGAGCGTGGACGAGGTGGTGTTCACCAAGAACTCCACCGAGGCGATCAACATCGTGGCGTACGCGTTCTCCAACGCGTCGCTGCGGCCCGACGCCGACCCCCGCTTCCGGCTCGGCCCCGGCGACGAGGTGGTGATCTCCGAGATGGAGCACCACTCGAACATCGTGCCGTGGCAGCTGCTCTGTGAGCGCACCGGCGCGACCCTGCGCTGGTTCCCGGTCACCGATCAGGGGCGCCTGGACGAGTCGGGGCTGGAGGACCTGGTCACCGAGCGGACGAAGATCGTCTCGCTGGTGCACACGTCCAACATCCTCGGCACGGTCAACGCGACCTCGCGGATCACCGCGCGGGTCCGCGAGGTGGGCGCGCTGCTGCTGCTCGACTGCTCCCAGTCGGTGCCGCACATGCCGATGGACGTCGTCGACTACGACGCCGACTTCATCGTCTTCACCGGGCACAAGATGTGCGGCCCGACCGGCATCGGCGTGCTCTGGGGCCGGACCGAGCTGCTGGCGGCGATGCCGCCCGTGCTGGGCGGCGGGTCGATGATCGAGACGGTCACCATGGCCCGCTCGACCTTCGCCGCGCCGCCGGCCCGGTTCGAGGCGGGCACCCCGCCGATCGCCGAGGCGGTCGCGCTCGGCGCGGCCGTCGACTACCTCGCCGGCATCGGGATGCGGGCCATCCAGTGGCACGAGAAGGAGCTGACGGCGTACGCGCTGGACGCCCTCGCCACGGTGCCCGGCCTGCGGATCTTCGGGCCGGCCGTGCCGGTGGGCCGGGGCGGCACCATCTCGTTCGCCCTCGGCGACATCCACCCGCACGACGTCGGGCAGGTGCTCGACTCGCTCGGCGTGCAGGTGCGCGTCGGCCACCACTGCGCCAAGCCGGTGTGCACCCGGTTCGGCGTGCCGGCCATGACGCGGGCCTCGTTCTACCTCTACACCACCACGGCGGAGATCGACGCCCTGGTGGCGGGCCTGGAGCAGGTGCGGAAGGTGTTCGAGTGAGCGGCGACGCAGGAGCCCCGCGGATCGACGGGAGTTCAGCCTGATGCAGCTTGAATCTCTTTACCAGGACATCATCCTGGACCACTACAAGCACCCGCACGGTCGCGGCCTGCGCGACCCGGACGCCACGGGCGCCCGGGTCGCCGAGGCGCACCACGTCAATCCGACGTGCGGCGACGAGGTCACCGTGCGGGTGGCCACCGACGGCGACGTGCTGCACGACGTCTCGTACGACGGCATGGGCTGTTCGATCAGCCAGGCGTCGGCGAGCGTGCTGCACGAGCTGCTGGTGGGCCGGGGCGCGGGCGACGCGTTCCGGGTGCACGAGGCGTTCGTCGAGTTGATGTCCGGCCGTGGCCAGGTCACGCCGGACGAGGATGTGCTCGGTGACGGGGTCGCGTTCGCGGGCGTCGCCCGCTACCCCGCCCGGGTCAAGTGCGCGCTGTTGCCGTGGATGGCGTTCAAGGACGCCGCGGCACGCGCCGGTGTGGGCG
The DNA here is from genome assembly GCF_049847285.1 of Micromonospora sp. DT62. Classification (NCBI taxonomy): domain Bacteria; kingdom Bacillati; phylum Actinomycetota; class Actinomycetes; order Micromonosporales; family Micromonosporaceae; genus Micromonospora; species Micromonospora sp. DT62. The sequence continues at coordinate 8,872 of NZ_JBNCOB010000043.1, read as the reverse complement.
TGAGCCCGACGGAGGTTGAGGCATGAGCAGCGAGGACACCGCCACCGCGGCGACCCCGGCGACCGAGGGCGCGACCGTCCCGGCCACGGACGCCGCCGTACCGGCCACGGACGGGGCGCCGGCCGCCGCGTCGGCGGCCAAGGGCAAGGCCGCCGTCGCCGACGTCGAGGAGGCGATGAAGGACGTCGTCGACCCCGAGCTGGGCATCAACGTGGTCGACCTCGGCCTGGTGTACGGCGTGCACGTCGGCGACGACAACGTCGCCACCCTGGACATGACGCTGACCTCGGCGGCGTGCCCGCTGACCGACGTGATCGAGGACCAGGCCCGGCAGGCGCTGACCACCGGACCGGGCGGCGGCCTCGTCGACGACATGCGGATCAACTGGGTGTGGCTGCCGCCGTGGGGCCCGGACAAGATCACCGACGAGGGGCGCGACCAGCTCCGCTCCCTCGGCTTCAACGTCTGACCGGCCCAGCGCCGGTACCCGTTGAGCGCGCCACCCCTCCGGGGCGGCGCGCTCAACGTTTTCTCGGCGCGATCACCCAGAATCGCCCTGGGTCTCGTGACGTCCGGCTCCGGCTGGGGCTTCCTGGCGCATCTCACGATCGAAGACGCGCCTTGACTCCACGGCCAACAGAAGAGGGTGCGAACGCTTGTCGGCAGAAGCGGACGGCCCCGTCGAGCGGCCAACGCACCGCCGGCCAACGCACGGCGAGCGGCATGAACCGACGCCGCCACCGGTATCGCGCGGTTGGGCCGCCGACGCCCGGCGTGAGCGCTAGATCTCCACTCGCAGTCCGGCCCATCGGTCGAGCCATCCCTTGACCTGCACGCGGCGCTGTACCTTCGCGCGGCCCGCCGCATTGTTGAAAGCTGGAGAGGGGCGGACCACCATTCCTACAAGGTCAGCCAGCCCATGGCAGGACACCAGGCGAACAGAGTCACCCCGCAGGGTAACCGCGACGCACGTTGCCGTTTCGGGCCAGCGCGATATCGCGTCCAAGGTGGACGTGTAGGGCTCATCGCCATTGCGCAGATGCATCCGTGCTTGATTACGAATCTCCCACGGCACCCCAGGCAGGGCCACCATGGCTTGGGCTTCGGCGCGTGCGTCCTCGCGTGGGTCCAGCTTCTCCGGGTCGAAGTAGGCGACATCCACGTCGCGCTCCGGCGAGACCGCGATGTTGCTGATCGCGTCCCAGACGCGGTTGCGTACGAAGCCGGCACCGATCCACCAGTCCGGTAATCCAAGGTCGGCCGTAACCCGAAGGACTTCCATCGCTCCCGGGTCTGACTCGATTACGCCCACAACGTCCTGCGCGCTCCTGACCACCCCAGGGACCCTAGACCAGCGGACGTACGCGGAATGCCTTCCACGCCGCCTCGACGTTGTCCACCCGGTCCGGAGCCCAGGCCCCGTCGGCGTAGCAGTCCGACCAGTTCTTCCGGCGAGTCACGCCACGCGATACCCACGCTTCAGCCTCCCCACTCGGAACCGTAACCATGTCCTACGGTGGGTCCATGGACTGGAAGATCGAACTCATCCCCGTTCCGGTGACCGATGTCGACCGGGCCAAGGCGTTCTACCAGAAGGTGGGCTTCAACGCCGACCACGATCACAGGGTGCACGAGGGCCTGCGGTTCGTCCAGCTCACACCACCCGGCTCGGCCTGCTCCATCGTGATCGGCGAGGGCATCACCGACAAGACTCCCGGCACACAGGAAATCCAGGTTGTGGTCGCCGACGCCGAGGCGGCGCGCCGGCAACTGCTCGACGCCGGCGTCGATGCCAGCGAGGTCGAGGTGCAGCCATGGGGCAACTTCGTCTACTTCGGCGATCCTGACGGCAACAGGTGGTCGCTGCAGGCGATCGAATCACGCCCCAACGGCTGATCGATGGCCCACGACAGCCCTGGCAATGCCTGACGTACCGCTGAGTGTGCGCCGATCTGCCAAGATCAGTGCATTCACTGTGACGTTTCTGGCTCTCGACCTCGACTCTGTCCTGGCGAAGGCGGGCGTCATGCGCGTGCGCCGCCTCCCGCACGGCTGAGTCGGTGCGGTCGTAGCCCACTTGGTCGCCGTACCCGATGGTCACGAACTTCGCCACAGCAATTTCCTCTCGTGCAGGAATGGTCGACCGATACCGGCCGACCCCGCTCATGAATCATCGCCGCCTGAATCGGCGTCCGCACGTTCGTCCGCCCATCGCTCGTCAGGCAAGGCGTCGCGCGGTCTTGCCGACGTGCGGGCGTTTGCCAGCTTCCAACCCCGTTACGGATGATCGTCGGCCGCTGCCCGTGAATCCTCTCCAGCGCCGCCGCCAAGGTCACCGCTCGCGACTGGGGACAGCGGCCGAACCCGTTGCGGAGCCCGGGGCAGCAGGACCTGACCGCTGTATCCGGGGCCCAGGACGATGGCCGCCCCGTTGGGGGGCGGGGCGCCGACGACGCTGCTCTCCGCCGCCGGTATCGCAGGAGCGAAATCCGGCCCGCCCAGGTCGCCGGCGTCCGCCGCGTCACCGTCGCCCATGATCACTCCTTCTTGGCGTGGGCTCCGCGCATGCCGGGGCCCGGTGAGACCCGCTGGCGCCAGCCTGGCTCCTGGCGGGAAGGATATCTTGTCTTCCACTATATTGGGTGGATGAGTTCTCGGGCCATGACAGAGCCAGCCTTCTTCGTCCTCACCGCGCTGATCGACGCTCCGCGGCACGGCTACGGGATCGTCGCGGACGTGGCAGAACTGTCGCAGGGCCGCGTGCAGCTGAAGATCGGTTCCTTGTACGGCGTCCTGGACCGACTCGTCGGTGACGGCCTGGTCGAACTGGACCGCGAGGAGGCATGGCAAGGACGGTTACGCCGGTACTACCGGTTGACCGAGCGAGGCCGCCAGGCCCTCGAAGCGGAGGCTCAACGGCTGGCCGCCAACGCACGCCTCGCCTCCAGCCGGTTGCGCGAGCGGCGGAACCCGATCACGGGAACGCCGTCGTGAGCCGGCTGGAGGAGCGCTACCGGTTCGTTCTACGGCTGCTGCCCGCCGCTTACCGGCAGGAGTGGGAAGACGACATGGTCGCCGCCTTCTTGGACAGCATGGACACCGGCGACGCCGAGACCACCGCGTATGTCACGGACTACGGCCGGCCGAGCCTGTCCGAGGTCGCCAGCATCGTGTCCCTCGCCGTTCGGTTGCGTCTCGGCGGGACTGACGCCCCACCCCGCTCGTTCGCCTGGGGACAAGCCGTACGCCTGGCGACCCTGATGGCGATGCTGGCCAACGCCGTCATGGTCACCGCCGGCATCGCCGTCACACTGTGGCTTTCCGGGAAGATCGCCTGGCTGCCGGCACCCGCACTGGAATGGCCACTCAGCCCGCCGTCGAACATCTGGCACACCGCGTGGAATCTCGCCGACTACGCGTGGTTGCCGGCCTACGTCGCGCTCGTCCTCGGACACCGGCGGGTGGCCCAAGCGGTCGCCCTGCTCGCCATCGTGCCTCCGGCCATCACCACCGCCTTCGAACAAGGCGTCGGTGACGTACCGGTGTCCGTGACGCCCTGGGCGATGCGATTCGTCGAGGTGCTCCTGCTACTCGCGATGGCGGCTTTTCACCACGGCGCCCCACCGGTGCCGCGCCGCCCCTGGCTCCTCGCGCTGCCGATCGGCATTTTCCTCGTCCCTGTGCCGCTGTTCACCATCCAGGCGGCGGGACCGGCGCTGAGGCTGCTGGACTGGCCGGGCCTGTCCTGCGCGGTGGTCACTGTCGCCATGGTGGTCCACCTGGCCGGTAGAGTGTCCAGCCGCCCATCTCGGAGGCTGCCATGGTCACTGGCGCTCACCCTGCTCGCCGTGACCGCGCTCGCCCTACGAACCGCAACCCTGCCCGACTACAGCAACCAGGCGCAGCGGACAACACTCGCCACGATCGCCTCCGTAGAGGTTGCCGCCGTGCTGGCGGTAGGCGTACCGCTCGCCGTACTGGCCATCCGCGCACTGCGCCGACTTCCACCGATCCCCACCGTCGCCCCAAGACCCACCACACCGACGTAGGAACTCGTCCGTCGGGGCGACTGCGACCCTCGGTAACGCCACCCCAGCCGAGCCCTGCGGTCGCGTCCACCTGCGGATGAACGGCGTCGTGGGGAATTGGGTGGCGGGGCCGCGGTGGCGGGGCCGAGGATGAGCGGGTGATCGAGACGTACCCGCCGAGGACCGTGCCCGTCGTCGCCGCCGCATGGCGACAGCGGACCGGTTCCGGCCGCGTCCCGATCCGCCACCGACCGTCGTGACCGGCGCGTTCCTGGCCGGCCTGGTCGCCGGCTACGGCGTCGCCATCCCGGTCGGCGCGATCGCGGTCCTCATCCTCGGGCTCAGCGCCCGCACGTCGTTCCGGGTCGGCGCCGCCGCCGCGTTCGGGGTGGCCACCGCCGACGGGCTCTACGCCGCCGTGGCGGCCCTCGGCGGGGCCGCCGTCGCCGGGCTGATCGCGCCGGTCGCCGGGCCGCTGCGGCTGGCCGCCGCGCTGGTGCTGCTCGTCCTCGCCGGCCACGGCGCCTGGCGCGCGCTGCGCCCCCGCGCCGCGACCGGGGCCGCCGGCGTCCGCCGGGGCATGGACACCCCGGTGCGCGCCTTCGCCGGGGTGCTCGCGTTGACCCTGCTGAACCCCGCGACGGTGGTCTACTTCGCCGCGCTCGTGCTGGGCCGCACGGACCGCACCGGGTCGGATCCGCTCGCCGCCGGCCTCTTCGTGCTCGGCGCGTTCGTCGCCTCGGCGAGCTGGCAGCTGTTGATCGCCGGCGGGGGCTCCCTGGTCGGCCGGGTGCTCACCGGCCCGCGCGGTCGGCTCGTGACCGCGCTGCTCTCCAGCGCCATCATCGCCGCCCTGGCCGTGGCGATGCTGCGGCCCGGCTAGCCGGGCCGGTCGTCCGCTGCCCGGCTGGGTCCGGGTCGGTGGCCTGCCGCCCGGCGGGGGCGGCGGCCCGCCGCCACGCGTCCACCCACCCACGGCGGTCAGCCGGCGTCGCCGTGCCGTAGGTTCGGGCGTATGAGCAGCCGACCGGCCGCCGGAGGCGGCCGCTGGGTCGAGGTGGACCCCGCCCGGGTCGCCCGGTGGGTGGAGGGCTTCGCCGACCGGCACGGCCCGCCCGCCACCACCACCATCGAGGCGTACGGGCTGCTGCTCGCCGCCCCGGACGGCGCGACCGCCGAGCTGCACACCCCGCCCGGCGTGCCGGCCACCCCGGACGTGCCCGGCTTCGTGGCCGCCGTGACCGTGCCGCGCCGGATCGGCCTGCTGCTCGCCCGCAAGGGCGCGGTGGCGGTGGGCGTCGCGGCGGGGGAGGAGCTGGTGGTCTCCAAGGTGGACACCCGCTACGTGCAGGGCCGTACGGCCGCCGGGGGCTGGTCGCAGCAGCGCTTCGCCCGGCGGCGCGACAACCAGGCGAAGGCGGCGCTGGGCGACGCGGCCGACCTGGCCGTACGGCTGCTGCTGCCGGAGGCGTCGGCGTTGGGCGCGCTGGTCTGCGGCGGCGACCGGCGGGCGGTGGACACCGTGCTCGCCGACCGGCGGCTCGCCCCGCTGGCGGCGCTGCGCACCGAGCGGCTGCTGGACGTGCCCGAGCCCCGGCACGCCGTGCTCGTCGCCGCGATCGCGGCGGCCCGGGCGGTCCGGATCCTGGTCCGCGACCCCGCCCCGTCCTGAGCGACCCCGCCCCGTCCTGAGCGACCCCGCCCCGTCCTGAGCGACCCCGCCCCGTCCTGAGCGACCCCGCCCCGTCCTGAGCGGCGATCCCGTCGGGAGCGACGCCGACGGCCATCGTGGACCCCTGGTCGAACCCACGCACGACGGCGGCCGGCGGGCGAGGCCCGCCGGCCGCCGAGGGCGGTCTCCGGTCCGGTGCTCAGAGGCTGCCGCGGAAGGTGTCGCAGGACTTCGGGTCGCCGGTGTCGTAGCCCCGGGTGAACCACTCCTTGCGCTGGGCGGAGGAGCCGTGGGTGAACTCGTCCGGGTTCACCGGCCGGTTGGCCCGCTTGGAGATGGCGTCGTCGCCGATCTTCTCGGCGGCGTCGACGGCCTGCTGGATGTCCTGCTCGCTGATGCTGGTGAAGATCTTCTGACCGCCCGCGTCGGCGGTGCCGGTGGCGTTCTTCGCCCACGCGCCGGCGTAGCAGTCGGCCTGCAGCTCCAGCTTCACCGAGAGCTGGTTGGCGTTGTCCGGGTCGCGCTGCTGCTGGCGGCGCATCTGGGCCTCGGTGCCGAGCAGGTCCTGCACGTGGTGGCCGTACTCGTGGGCGAGCACGTACGGCTGGGCGAACTCGCCGGAGGCGCCGAGCTGCTGGGCGAGCACCTGGTAGAAGGTGAGGTCGATGTAGACCTGGTCGTCGGCGGGGCAGTAGAACGGGCCGACGCCGGAGTCCGCCTGCCCGCAGGCGGTGTTGACGCCCTGGCTGAAGAACACCGTCTTCGACGGGCGGTACTGCTCGCCGAACGCCTCGGGCAGGGCCTTCTGCCAGTACGCCTGGATCGAGTTGACGTAGAGCGCGTTGCGGCAGTCGAGCTGCTGGAGTGCGTCCTCGGCCGCGCACTTCTGCTCCAGTGACGAGTTGTCGCCCTGCGGCTCGTCGCCGCCGCTGGTGGCCGCGTTCAGGCCGAAGCCGCCGCCGACGAGCGCGACGAGCACGGCGATGACGATGCCGACGATGCCGCCCCGACCGCCGCCGATCGGGATGGGTATGCCGCCCAGCCCGCCGCCTCCGCCGGATCCTCGCCGGTCGTCCACCTGGCTGGTGTCGACCCGCGCGTTCTCGTTCAGCTCCATGTCTACCCCGATCACCGATTTGATCCGTTTTGGTGGTTGCGGTACCGGACCGGGTCCGGACGGCGATTCGGTACCCGATGATCTTGATCGGTAATCCGGCGAGGCGATCCGGTGGCGCCCGGTACACTTGGGCCCGTGCTGCTCTGCGAAGGCTGAACCGCCCCGCGCCGACGGGCCTCGTGCTCGCCGGCGCTTTCGCGTGCCCTGAGTCAGCCCTTCCAGACCCCGAGAGCGAGTCCTTCGACATGATCACTGCCACCGGCCTGGAGCTGCGCGCCGGCGCCCGCATCCTGCTGTCCGACACCACGCTGCGGGTGCAGCCGGGTGACCGGATCGGCCTGGTCGGCCGCAACGGCGCCGGCAAGACCACCACGCTGAAGGTGCTCGCCGGCGAGGGCCAGCCGTACTCCGGGCAGATCGACCGCCGCAGCGCCATCGGCTACCTCCCGCAGGACCCCCGCACCGGGGACCTGGAGGTCACCGGCCGCGACCGGGTGCTCTCCGCCCGGGGCCTGGACGTGCTGATGGCCCAGATGAAGGAGATCGAGGCCAAGCTCGCCGACGACACCGACGACAGGCTGGTCCGCCGCTACGGCGCGCTGGAGGACCAGTTCGCCTCCCTCGGCGGGTACGCGGCCGAGGCCGAGGCCGCCCGGATCTGCGCCAACCTCGGCCTGCCGGACCGGGCGCTGGCCCAGACCATCGGCACGCTCTCCGGCGGTCAGCGCCGCCGCATCGAGCTGGCCCGGATCCTGTTCCGCGACGCGGGCGAGAACGGCGGCGGCATCCTGCTGCTCGACGAGCCGACCAACCACCTCGACGCCGACTCGATCACCTGGCTGCGCAGCTTCCTCGCCAACCACAAGGGCGGCCTGATCGTGATCTCCCACGACGGCTCGCTGCTGGAGTCGGTGGTCAACAAGGTGTGGTTCCTCGACGCCACCCGCTCCGTGGTCGACGTCTACAACCTGGGCTGGAAGGCGTACCTGGAGGCCCGCGAGACCGACGAGCGGCGCCGCCGCCGGGAGCGGGCCAACGCCGAGAAGAAGGCCGGCGCGCTGATGGCGCAGGCCGACAAGATGCGGGCCAAGGCCACCAAGACCGTCGCCGCGCAGAACATGGCCCGCCGGGCCGAGAAGCTCATCTCCGGCCTGGAGGAGGTACGCGTCGCCGACCGGGTGGCGAAGGTGCGCTTCCCGAACCCGGCCTCCTGCGGCAAGACCCCGCTCACCGCGACCGGCCTGTCGAAGTCGTACGGCTCGCTGGAGATCTTCACCGACGTGAACGTGGCGGTCGACCGGGGCTCCCGGGTGGCCATCCTGGGGCTCAACGGCGCCGGCAAGACCACCCTGCTGCGGATGCTCGGCGGCCTGCTCCAGCCGGACACCGGCGAGGTGCACGCCGGTCACGGCCTGCGACTCGGCTACTACGCCCAGGAACACGAGACGCTCGACGTGGACCGTACGGTGCTGGAGCACATGCGCAGCGCCGCCATCGAGCAGACCGACACCGACCTGCGCAAGATCCTCGGGGCGTTCCTGTTCTCCGGCGACGACGTGGACAAGCCGGCCGGGGTGCTCTCCGGCGGCGAGAAGACCCGGCTCGCGCTGGCCACCCTGGTCTGCTCCGGGGCGAACGTGCTGCTGCTCGACGAGCCGACGAACAACCTCGACCCGGTCAGCCGGGAGCAGGTGCTCGACGCCATCGCCCGCTACCCGGGGGCGATCGTCCTGGTCACCCACGACCCCGGCGCGGTCATGGCGCTGAAGCCCGACCGCGCCATCCTGCTCCCCGACGGCGACGAGGACGCCTGGAGCGACGACCTCCTCGAACTGGTCGAACTAGCCTGACCCCACCCACCCCACCCCACCCACCCCCCACCCCACCCCTGCCCCGCCCCACCGCGTTGATCATGAAGTTATTGCGCCCCGCCCCGGCGTGTCGCGACAACAACTTCATGATCAACGCGGCGGGCAGCGGGGGACGCTCCTATGCCGCGTCAAGTGGTTGGGGTGGGGTTTCGAGGCGTCGGTAGAGCTCGCGGGCGACGTAGCG
>NZ_JBNCOB010000042.1:0-27909 GCF_049847285.1 Micromonospora sp. DT62 | reverse complement strand
AGAGCAAGGGTCACATCCACTGCCGCCAGCCATCAGCCCATCACGTACGGACCGACCCGGCCAGCCTCACAGTCAGCTCAGGGCGACGGTGACGCCGCCGGAGAACGGCGAGTCGTGCAGCTCCAGCTTGGTGAGCTTGACCTTCTTCGGGATGTCGAAGACGACCACGCCGGTCACCTGGTTGCCGGGGTTGATGTCATTGAGGAACGTCTCGGCGTTCTGGTTGGCGTAGATGGCGGCGCCGGTGTCGGCGGAGTACTCGGTGCCGTCGGCCGCGTACGCCTTCTGGCTGCTGCCGTCGAACATCTGCGACTCCTTGCCGATGTTCTTGACGTTGATCGTGATCAGACAGAACTGGCCCTGGGCCTTCTCGCCGAGCATCGAAGTGCCGACCTTGGTGACGCCGCACTTCGACGACTTCACCGTGAACTCGAATTTCCCGTCGCGGGCCGGCTGGCCGATCTTCGCGGTCTTCGCCGCCTTCTCCTCGCCCTTGGCGGCACTGTCGCTGCCCGAGCTGCTCGCGGTGTCGGTGTCGGTGGTACCAGCGCCGCAGCCCAGCGCGACGACGGCGGTGGCGAGCAGGGCGAAGGTCGTGGTCTTGCGCATCGTTCTCCTCCAACTGTGAATGTGGCGGGGTCAATAAGAGCAGCGTCCGACAACTCTGTCAACAGACAATGTGAACCTTGACAGGTGTGCGAGACTTCGTACGTGAAGACACCGACCGTGACCGCCGCAGAGATCGCTCGGCTCGCCGGGGTCGGACGCGCCGCGGTCAGCAACTGGCGCAAGCGGCACCCCGACTTCCCGGCCCCGGTGGGCGGCACCACGGCCAGCCCGGAGTTCGACCTCATCGAGGTCGAGCAGTGGCTACGCGGCCAGGGCAAGCTTCCGCAGCTGTCCCGCGCCGACCGGCTCTGGCAGCACCTCGCCGCCCCGAAGGAGACCCCCGCCGCCGCGCTCGCCGCCGTCGGCGCCCTGCTGTTGGCCCGCCACCGCGGCGACCGCCCGGCGCCCGGACCCGCCGACGCCCACCTCGCCGCCCTGCTGCCCGACGTCGACGCCCTCGCCGACGAACTCGGCCCCCAGGCCGCCTTCGACGAGTTGTGGCGACGGTTCTCCGCACCCGGCCCCGGCCGCCCCTTCGCCACCCCCGACGTGCTGGCCGACCTGATGGTCGGCCTCGCCGGCGTCGGCGGCGGCACCGTCCTCGACCCGGCCGCCGGCACCGGTGCCATCCTGCGGGCCGCCGCCCGCGCCGGCTGCACCTCGGCGTACGGGCAGGAACTCGATCCCGACCTCGCCCGGCTCGCCGGGCTGTCACTCGCCCTACGCGAGGTACCCGGCGAGGTGTGCCCGGGGGACTCGCTGCGCGCCGACGCGTTCGCCGGCCGCACCGTCGACGCGGTCGTCTGCCACCCACCGTTCGGCGCCACCAACTGGGGCGACGCGGAACTCGGTCACGACCCGCGCTGGATCGTGGGCACGACACCACGCACCGAACCTGAACTGGCCTGGGTTCAGCACGCTTTAGCCCGCCTCCGGGTGGGCGGGCATGCCGTCCTACTGATGCCGCCCACGGTGGCGAGCCGGCGCGCCGGCAAGCGGATCCGCCAGGAGTTGCTGCGTCAGGGGCACCTTCGCGCGGTGATCGCCCTTCCGTCGGGGGCGGCCGCGCCGCACGGCGTATCCCTGCACCTGTGGGTGTTGCGCCGCGTCGCGACGGACACTCAGGCACCGACACACGCGCTGTTGATCGACGCGGCCGATGCGGAGCCGGCCATGGTCTTCCCGCGCATCCTGGACACGTGGCGGGCATTTTCCGAGGCTCCGGCGGCCGAGGTGGAGGAAGCTGGCTTCGCACGTACGGTTCCGCTGATCGAGTTCTTCGACGAGGACGTCGACCTGACTCCAGCCCGCCGGCAACTCGCCGCCAAGACTGAGTCAGCCGGCAAGCAACTGGTACACATGATGAAGCGCCTCACGGCTGTCGTCGGAGATCTGCCAGCGTTGATGCCACGGGTTGAGTCGGCACCGGACGACGCGTCCGCGCAACCGCCGCTCTCGATCGCCGAGTTGGCCCGCACAGGTGCCCTGCAAGTGATCGGCCCGATTCGCCCGTCGTCGAGCATGAGTCAGAACGACGCGGCTGCTGTGCCGAACGACGACGCACCTGTTCTCACCGGCCAAGACGTGATCGTCGGTACCGAGGCGTCCGGCCGTGCTGACGGTACGTTGCTGGATTGCGTTCCGCTGCTGGTCGGGGACGTGGTGGTGCCGGCGGCGACACCTCACCTGATCGCGCGGGTGATCATGTCCGAGGGGATGCTGCTCGGCAGCAACCTCTACCTCTTGCGTCCCCATCCGGCCGCGCTGGACCCGTGGTTTCTGGCCGGGCAGTTGCACAGCTCAGTCAACGACAAGCAGACGACGAGCCTGTCGGGTACCCGAATCGACATTCGGCGCGCCCAGATCCGGCGGCTGCCACTGGAGGAACAGAGAGCGCTTGGAGAGGTCTTCCAACGGCTCGTCAAGTTCGAATCGGCCGTCGCGGAGGTGCGATCACTCAGTGCCGAGTTGGTGCGGCTCACCGCAGACGGACTGGCCGCCGGCACCCTTCGGCCAAGGGGCGGTGGGAAGTGAGCGCGAATCCGAACGACCGGGCGGAGAGCCAGCCCTGCGACTACCGGAACGTGCTTCCCGGCGACGCGTCGGACTACGACAGGGGCGTGGTGGAGTGTGGCCTCACCGCCGAGGAGCAGGACTGGCTCAGGCGGCAGCGCCGCGAGTGGGAGGCCCGGTGTGGGGGTGGGCCACTCAGCGCTGAGGAACTGGTCGACAGGCACACGATCGACGTCGTGCCGGCACGCTGGGCCAGGTTCGCCGAGTGCCTACCCTTCGAGACCGACGGTCAGGCGCGCCTGTCGCTGACTCGACGCGCGGTGACGGACGTGGCGCGAGAGTGCCGCGGAAGCGGAGCCTGGCTGCCGCTTCTCGTCACCACCTTTGCCTGGGGTTGGGGCATGCGCGGGTTCGGCCCGGCCCGGCTCTCCTGGATCCTGAACGGCAGAGGGTCCTTCCCGGGACTTCCAATGACTGAGATAGCGAATCGGCTGCCTGCTGCCGTCGATGCTCTCGAACAGCAAGGCACCCGTGCCTCCTACGAGTTGCTGGTGAGGGGCGCACCCGTCCGCGGGTTCGGCCCCGCCTTCTTCACGAAGTTCCTCTACTTCGCGAGCAGGGCCGACAACGCACGGAGCGGCGCACTGATCCTCGACGCTCGGTTGGCAGGACAGATGCGTGACGGTTGGAAACGACGAGCCGACCAGCCGTACGCGGTGAACGGCCCCGCCGCCCGGTGGCTCTGGCGAGGACCGCGCTGGTCGTCCCTGCGCTATCAGATCTACCTGGCCTTCATATGCCGGGCGGCAGGTCAGTTGTCGGGGTCGGCTGAACGATGGACGCCGGAACTGGTGGAGCTGCTGCTCTTCCGAGGCAGGCAGACCCCGGCGCAACAGTGTCGCGTAACTGACTGACGAGTCCGATTGACGGGACGGCAGCGGAGTGATTTCCTTCCTATTCGCCGCCGGGTTGTGAAGTGAACAAACAAGCCATTCGGCGGGCTCCGGCCCCGTCAGCGCGGGCGTACGGTGCGGGTCGGATTCGAGTGGGGAAAACAACAATGGGGGAACGATGCCGAGCGTGACGACGGCAAAGCCGGCGATCGGCGACCTGGTCGCGGTACGCGGCCAGCGGTGGGTGGTCAGCGACCTGCACGAGGGCGAGCACAGCACGCTCGTCAACCTGCAGAGCGTCGAGGACGGCCGCTACGGCCACACCCTCGACGTGATCTGGGAGGTCGAACCGGGCCGGCAGGTGCTGCCCAGCGGCTCGCTGCCCGACGTCACCGAAGGCAAGTTCGACTCGCCGCAGCGGCTGGCCGCCTTCCTCGACGCGGTCCGTTGGTCGGCGGTCACCTCGGCCGACGTGAAGACGTTGCAGTCCCCGTTCCGCTCCGGTGTCGCGATCGAGGACTATCAGTTGGAGCCGGTGGCCCGCGCGGTCGACGCCCCCCGGGTCAACCTGCTGCTCGCCGACGACGTCGGCCTGGGTAAGACCATCGAGGCCGGCCTGGTCGCCCAGGAGCTGCTGCTGCGCCAGCGGGCCCGGCGCATCATGATCGTCTGCCCGGCGGGTCTGACCCTCAAGTGGCGCGACGAGATGGCGGAGAAGTTCGGCCTCGACTTCACCATCATCGACGCCGAACGCTGCGCCACGGTCCGCCGGACCCACGGCTCGGCGGCGAACCCGTTCGAGGTCTATCCGCTGAGCATCATCAGCCTGCCGTGGCTGCGGGGGCAGAAGGCGCAGCGCCTGCTCGACGAGGTGCTGCCCGCTGACGGCCCCACCTACCCGCGCACCTTCGACCTGCTGATCCTCGACGAGGCGCACCACGTCGCCCCGGCCGCTCCGAAGCAGGTCTACGCGGTCGACTCGCAGCAGACCAAGCTGATCCGCCGGCTGGCGCCGCACTTCACCCACCGGCTGTTCCTCTCGGCCACCCCGCACAACGGCTACCAGGCGTCGTTCACCGCACTGTTGGAGATCCTCGACAACCAGCGGTTCGCCCGGGGTGTCGACCCGGACCAGTCCGCAGTGCGGGACACGGTCGTCCGGCGGCTCAAGCGCGACGTCATGGACGCCGACGGAAAGCCACGCTTCGTGGAGCGGGTCGCCACCGCCATTCCGGTCACCTACCCGGAGAGCGAGCGGCAGATTCACGCCCTGCTCACCGAGTTCGCCGAGCTGCGGCGCAAGCGGCTGCACTCCCAGCGGGGCCGCAAGGCCACCGATCTGGTGACGCTGCTGCTCAAGAAGCGGCTCTTCTCCAGCCCCGCCGCATTCGCGCACACCGTCGGCGTCTACCTGGAGACCCTGCGCAGCCGCAAGGCGCCCGCCGTCCTAGCGGCCGACGACGACGTGCCGGAGTGGATGGAGGACTTCTTCGACGACGTCGCCACCCTCGCCGACGACCAGCTCGCCGAGGCCGAGGACGACGCGCTCGGCCGGACCCGGGCCATGCAGCCCGACGCCACCGCCGACGAGATGGCCCTGCTGGAGAAGATGTATGAGTGGGCCGAGGCCAAGGAGGCGCTGCCGGACGCCAAGGCCCGCGAGCTGATCACCTACCTGAGCGCGGTCTGCAAGCCGGATGGCCGGCACTGGACCAACGAGCGCGTCGTGGTCTTCACGGAGTACCGCGACACCCAGATCTGGTTGGCCGAGCTGCTCCGCCAGGAGGGCCTGGCCGGGCAGGGGCTCGTGCTGCTGCACGGCGGTACGCCCGCTGAGGAGCGGGAGCAGCTCCGGCTGGCTTTCCAGGCCGACCCGACCAAGCAGCCGGTGCGCATCCTGCTCGCCACCGACGCCGCCAGCGAGGGCATCGACCTGCAGAAGTACTGCCACCGGCTGGTCAACTACGACATCCCGTTCAACCCGAACAAGCTGGAGCAGCGGATCGGCCGGGTCGACCGGTACGGCCAGACCACCGCCCCCGAGATCAAGCACTTCGTGGGCAGCGGGTTCGGTAAGGCCGTCGACTCGTACGAGGCGGACCTGGAGTTCCTGTCCCGGGTCGCCACGAAGGTGGCCCGGATGGAGGCCGACCTCGGCTCGGTCAACGCTGTGCTCGCCGAGGCCGTGCAGCGCCGGATGCTGGGCGAGCAGGTCAACGTGGACATCGACAAGGCGGGCAAGGCCAAGAGCACCCGCAGCCTGCCCACCGAGGCCAACCTGCGTGAGCAGGTCGTCCGGCTCCGGGCGGAGTTGGACAAGACCGTCGAGGAACTGGGCATCACGCCGCCGGCCGTCAAGCGGGTCGTCGACACGGCCCTCGAACTGGCCCGTCAGCAGCCGCTGAAGCGGCACATCGACGACCGGCATCTGGTCGACGGCCTCTACACCGTCCCGCCGCTGACCGGATCGTGGCAGCGGGCCGCCGCCGGGCTCACCGCGAAACTGCAGCGCGACGACGAGCCACCCCGACAACTGCCGGTCACCTTCGAGCCGGCGGTGGCGAAGGGGCAGGACGAGATCGTGCTCGCCCACCTGAACCACCCCCTCGTGGCCATGTCGACCCGGCTGCTGCGCGCCGCCGTCTCCAATCCCGACATCGGGCTGCACCGGGTCACCGCCGTGGTCTCCGACGACCCGGCGCTGGAGGATGTGCTGGTCGGGGCGTACTCCCGGTTCGTGCTGGTCGGTGCCGACGGCGTGCGGCTGCACGAGGAGGTCCTCTACGCCGGCGGCTGGGCACCCGTGCACGGCCGGTTCCGCCGGTTAGAGAACCTCGGCACCCTCGGCGGCGTCCTCGACCGGGCGCTCACCACCGGCAGCGCGGCCTCTGGCCTGGTTGAGGCCCGGCTCGCCGAGCGTTGGCCCCGCGTCGCGGACGGCCTGCTCGCCGCCATCGACTGGCGCGCCGCCACCCGCCACGAGTCTCTAAAGCGCAAGCTCGACCAGCGGCAGGCAGCTGAGCAGCAGCGCATCGTCGACAACCTCGACCAGTTCGCCGCCACCCTGCGCGGTGCGCTCGCCGACGACGACGCCGAGGACGCGCTGTTCAGCGTCGCCGTCGCCGCGAAGAGCAAGGAAGAACTCGCGCAGTACCGCAAGGACCGTCAATCCTGGGAGGAACGCTTGTCGGCCCTGGAAGTCGAGCGCGACCGCGAACTCGCGGCCGTCGCGGCCCGCTACCGAGACCCGAAGCCGCACCGGTTCCCGGTGGCCGTGGTCTTCGTCGTACCGAAGCGGGAGGCCATCCGATGAGCCGCACCTTCCGACGTCCCGCCGCGCCCGACGGCGCCGAGCAGCACCGCAACTGGCTGAGCCTGGTCGAGGTCAGCGGCCCGTTCCTCAGCCTGCCGGTGCTCCGCGCCACCTGGCCGACCCTGGACGCCCTCGGCCAGAAGACCCGCGAGCGGCTGCGCCAGGAGCACGCCACCTGGCAGACCGACACCGCCGCGGGTCAGCAGCCCTGGATCGGCTACGTGCTGGGCGAGCTGCTCGGCTGGGGCGACGCCCTGCACACCGACGGACTCGACACGCTCGCGCACACCGTCGCCGAGCACGACACCGAGCTGAGCCCATCGTTCGCGCTTGTGGAGCCGGGCGAGGAGATCAAGCCCGACAGCGTACGGATGCTGGGGTTGATCTGCCCGGCCGGGAGTCAGCCGACCGCCCGGATTCGTGATTCGGCGTGGGCGGCGACTCCGGTCGACCGGCTCGCCCACCTGTGCCGGCACCACAACATCGAGCTGGGTCTGGTCACCAATGGTCGCTGGTGGACGCTGGTCTGGGCACCGCGCGGCGGCGTCACCACCACGGCCGTCTTTGACGCCGTGGCGTGGCCCGAGGCGGCCGAGCGCGACGTGGTCCGTGCGTTCGTCTCGCTGCTGTCCCGGCACCGGTTCTTCGGCGTCCCCGATGCCGAGCGGCTGGTGCCGCTGCTGCGGGCCAGCCTCGGCAGCCAGGAGGAGATCACCGAGGCGCTTGGCGTCCAGGTCCGCCAGGCCGTCGAACTGCTGGTGGCCGCCATGGGCCGCACCGACGTGCGGGACCGCGAACTCGGCGGGCGCGGTCTGCAGGACGTCGACGCGCACGACGTGTACCGGGGCGCGGTCTCGGTGATGATGCGGATCGTCTTCCTGCTCTTCGCCGAGGAGCGCAAGCTGCTCCCCGCCGACAACGAGCTGTATGTGAAGGCGTACTCGGCGGGGCGGCTCTGCGCCGAGCTGGAGCAGCGGGTCATCGAGGGCAGCGAGGAGGACCTGGAGCACAGCTCCGCCGCCTGGCACCGGCTGCTCGCCCTCTTCAACGCCGTCTACCGCGGCGTCGACCACCCGCGGCTGACCATGCACGGCCACGACGGGTCGCTCTTCGACCCGGAAGCCACCCCGTGGCTGCCGCTGACCATCGACGACCGGACCGTCCTGCACATGCTTCGGGCCGTGCAGTACGTCGAGATCGGCACCGGCCGGTCCCGGGAGCGCCGCACGCTCAGCTTCCGCGCCCTTGACGTGGAACAGATCGGGTACGTCTACGAGGGCCTGCTCTCCTTCGAGGGCTTCCGCGCCGAGGACGTGACGGTCGGCCTGATCGGCAAGGATGGGCTGGAGGAGGAGGTCGCGCTCGCCGACCTGGAGGCTCTGGGCGAGCTGGCGCTCGACGTACCCGCCCTGGCCAAGGTGCTCGCCGAGAAGTACAAGGACTCGAAGATCGGGTCGGTCGCGGCGCTGACCAAGCGGCTGGCACCACTCGACGGGGTGGAGCGCGAGGAGGCCCGCAAGAAGCTGCTCGCCGTGACCGGCGGCGATTACCCGCTCTCCGAGCGGCTGCTGCCCTTCGTCGGGGTCATCCGTGAAGATCTGCGGGGTCTGCCTGTGGTGATCCTGCCCGGCGCGCTTTTCGTCACCGAGTCGGCACTACGCCGCAACACCGGTACCCACTACACGCCGCGCTCACTTGCAGAGAAGGTGGTCGAGGGCGCGCTGGAGCCGCTGGTCTATGAGCCGGGACCGCTGCAAACCGGCGACAAGTCACAGTGGCAGCCAAAATCCAGCAAGCAGATCCTCACCCTCAAGGTCGCCGACATCGCCATGGGCTCGGCGGCGTTCCTCGTGGCTGCTGCTCGCTACCTCGCCGTTCACCTCATCGAGGCATGGTCCCGTGAGGGCGACGATCGGGCACTTGTTTACCAGAGCGGCGCCTCGGATCGTCCGGTGGACGCCGACGAGGATCCGCTTGTGGTCGAAGCGCGGCGTCAGATCATCGAGCACTGCCTCTATGGCGTGGACATCAATCCGATGGCGGTGGAGATGGCGAAGCTGTCGCTCTGGCTTATCTCCATGGACCCGCAGCGCCCCTTCACCTTCCTCGACGACCGCCTGGTCGCCGGTGACTCCCTGCTCGGTATTTCGTCGCTTGATCAGCTTCAGACCATGCATATGGACCCGAAGAAGGGTCGGAAGCTCCACGAGGACGGTCTCTTTGACTGGACGTCAAGCATCCGATCGTTGGTGGCTGAGGTGGCCGAGGAACGCCGGAGAATCGGAGACGTAGTTCTCGGTAAAGATCCGATGTTGGCGCTTGCCAAAAAGCGTGAACTGCTTAGTAGGGCCCAGTCGAAGTCAGCGCAGCTCGGCCTGTTCGCCGATCTGACGGTTGGCGCCGCCCTCGCCTACGGGCGCAAAGGCGAACGAGGACTTGATGCGGGCTCCATCGAGGCCGCCAAAATCGCCAATGACTCGCCGTCAGTAGTGGGCCAGCAGGCCGCCTTGAAACGGGTTAGAGAATGGCTCTCCAGCGACCAGGTCCCGGGCTCTTTTGGGCGTAATCCTTTACATTGGCCCCTGGTCTTTGCTGAGGTATTTCAGTCGGGCGGATTCGATGCTGTGGTGGGAAATCCCCCGTTCCTAGGTGGAGTGAAGCTTTCTCCGGCCTTTGGGGAGGCTTATCGAGAGTATCTCGTCAATTATGTAGCCGGGGGGCGACGCGGCACCAACACGGACCTTATTGCCTTCTTTGTTCGTCGTGCGATTGCGCTACTGCGGCCTGGAGGGGTGAATGGTTTTGTTGCCACGAACTCGCTGGCTCAAGGCGCCACGGGAAAGGTTGCTTTTTATGACGTTGGTGAAGGACTGACCGTATTTCGGGCGAGCCCCGACTACCCATGGCCATCAAAGGGCGCGAGCCTGACGGTGCTCGATTACGCTGCCGTTCGGATGGGCGAGAAAGAGGTGTGCGGTCTTAGGTACTTCGGCATCACTGAGGTCAAGGCTATTGACTGGTCGCTCAAACCTGCAACGACGTTCCACCGGCCGTTTCAGCTGAAGTCGAATTCCGGTATCGCTTTCAATGGTGTCAGCCATATGGGAGAGGGCTTCATCCTTTCGCAAAGCGAGGCCGCCGAGTACCTCAGTAGTGAAAGCTCGCCCGTCATTCGCCGATTCCTTGGTGGCTCTGACGTTGCGGACAGTCCAGATGCCCTCGCGTCTCGCTACATTGTGGACTTCGATGAGATGGAAGAAGCGCAGGCCCAACGGTTCCTTTCGGCCTATCGCCTGATCAAGGAAAGGGTACGTCCGTTTAGGTTAAGCAAGGATGCCCAGAAGTATCCGCGGATGGTCTATGAGTGGTGGAAGTTTTGGAACGGGCGGCCCGGCATGCGGGCGGCGCTGAGGGGGCGTGAGCGAGCGCTAGTCATCACACGCCTGAGTAAGATTGCAATGCCTGTACGTGTTTTAGCCGACCAGGTGTTTAGTGAAGGTTTGATTGTTCTCGTCGTCGATGAGCCCAAAGAACCCGCTATGCTAGCGATGCTTTCCAGCGCACACCACTACTGGTGGACGGTTACTCGCGCCTCCTCGCTGAAGGCAGACCTCCGGTACACGCCTTCGGATGTGTTCGAAACATTACCGCTGCCGCAGCTGACGTCCGCCATGCAGGAGTTGGGGGACCGGCTGGAAACGTATCGGCGCGAGGTGATGTTGCGCCGGCAAACCGGACTGACGGCGACTTACAACTTGGTGTTTGACGCAGGGTGCCGAGAAGGTGAGATTGCAGAGTTGCGGCGCATCCATGTAGCGATCGATGAGTCGGTCTGCCGCGCCTATGGCTGGGACGACCTGCTGTCGCAAGGGCTTGACCATGGCTTCCATGAGGTTGGTCCCTACACCCGCTACACCATCGGCTCGGCCGCAAGGCGCGAGATCCTCGACCGACTGCTGCAGCTGAACCACCAGCGCTACGCCGAGGAACTGGCAAAGGGCCTACACGACAAGAAGGCCGGCCGGAAGGTAAAAGCCGCCGAAGGGACGTTGTTCTGATGGTCGACATGCAGGGTGGTCTCTTCCCGCATCCGCGAGGCGAGCAGCAGGTCTTCTCCATGCCTGGCAAGGACGCGGCGGACCAGCCGGCGCTCATCCCGCCGCTTGACGTACCGCAGACGTTCCCCGAGGCGGCCTCCTATCAGGTGCGGGACGAGCTTGAAGAGCTGATCGGGCGGGACCTGCTCGGACCGTGGGACGGCGAGCGCGAGGAGTTCCGCCCTGGTGCGATGGGTCCGCGCGAGCGGTACCTCGTCGGCATGCTCGGCCCGAAGCAGCGCCCGAGGTCCGACCGCCGCGAGGCGGCCGAGGTGGCGGACGTGGACGCCGCCGTCCAGGGTGACGGCGCGGAGGCCGAGCTGCCGGAGGTCGTCACGCCGCAGAACCTGGGCAAAATGTGGGCATCGTCCATGGGACTGTCGTTCGCCGTGCCCGGCGACGTCGACGTGCTGACCGTGACCGCAGCCTGGGGCCGCTACGACCTGCGCGAGTCCGAGGACGAGAAGGGCAAGAAGCGCCGGGTCTGGTACCGCGAGCCGGTGTCGTACCGCAAGGAGGTTCGTCTCGACAGCGAGTCGTCCTACCGGATGCCGCTGACGGTGTCGGACGAGGACGAGCCGGGTGTGCACCTGGCCGTCGAGGTCCGGCCGCGCGACGGCCGCCGCGTGGTGCAGCTCGCCCTGATCAACACTCAGCAGGAGGCGACCAGTAACGGCGACACGGCCTGGCTGTTCCAGGCCGCTCTCACGGTGACCGCACTGGACGGCGACGCCGCCGTCTTCCTGCCGATCGACGACCCGCTGGACGGGGTGCAGGGCGTCGGTGACGACCTGGAGGAGACGCACCTGCGGCTGCTCTACCGGTCGCAGCGCCGCTACGCCTCTGGCCGCAACGTCGCCGTCCACCCGTCCGTTCGCGAGGACGAGCGGTGCGCGTACCAGCTCGCCACCACCTGGCTACCCACGCACAACGTGCCGGCGACCGTCGCCCAGGTCGGCGCGGACAGCGGCCTGGCCGGCGTGGAACTGTCCATGGACGTCCTCGCCAGCGTCGACATCGACCGGCTCCGCACCCGGCTCGCGCCATTGGCCGACGGGTACGAGGACTGGCTCGACGACGAGGAGGCCAAGCTTCCTGGCCTGCCGGAGCCGCTCCGCCCGGCCGCCGTGACTGCCGTCTTCAACGCGCGCCGCGCCGCCGAGCGGATCCGCGCCGGCATCGCGCTGCTCACGGACCCGGAGGCCGAGAAGCACTCCGACGCCATCGCCGCCTTCCGTTTCGCCAACGAGGCGATGGCGCTGCAGCGTCGACACAGCGAGGTTGCCCGGCTCCGCGAGGAGCAGGGCCTGTCGTACGCCGCAGCCAGGGCCGCCATCGACGCACGCGGCGCCGCCGCCGCTTCCTGGCGCCCGTTCCAGCTCGCGTTCGTACTGCTGAATCTGCCGTCGATCACCGACCCGGCGCATCCGGAGCGGGCCGCCGACCGGGATGCCACCGTCGACCTGCTCTTCTTCCCCACCGGTGGTGGCAAGACTGAGGCCTACCTCGGGCTGACCGCCTTCACCTTCGCGATCCGCCGTCTCCAGGGCGTGGTCGGTGCCGGTGCGGACGCCCGCAGCGGGGCGGGCGGTGTGGCCGTGCTGATGCGCTACACGCTGCGGCTGCTCACCGCCCAGCAGTTCCAGCGCGCCGCCGCCCTGGTCTGCGCCGCCGAGGTGCTGCGTCGGCAGGCGGAAAGCACCTGGGGTGCGGAGCCGTTCCGGATCGGGCTCTGGGTCGGCGGCGGGGTGTCGCCGAACTGGTTCACCGAAGCCTCCGAGCAGATCGCGGAGGCGCGCGAGGTCGGCAACGGCAAGTTCACCAACGTCCTACAGACGTTGAGCTGCCCGTGGTGCGGGTCGAAGCTGCGCGCCGAGCGTGACCTGACCGTCCGCGAGGACGAGCGGCGGGTCCTGGTCTTCTGCCCCGAGGCCGAAGGCGCGGATGCCTGCCCGTTCTCCCGGACCCGCTCCGCCGAGGGCCTGCCGATCCTCACCATCGACGAGGAGATCTACCGGTACGCTCCCAGCCTGGTCATCGCCACCGTCGACAAGCTCGCCCAGCTGCCCTGGCGGGGCTTCGCCGGAATGCTTTTCGGCCGGGTCCGGGAGCGCTGCCCCCGGCACGGCTATCGGCACGACGACCTCGACGCGAAGACCGGTTGCGGGGCCCGGCACAACAAGAAGGGCAAGCTGCCGGCCGTCACCAGTGAGCCGGTCGTCCGGCTTCGTCCGCCGGACCTGATCATCCAGGACGAGCTGCACCTCATCTCCGGTGCGCTCGGCACCATCGTCGGCCTGTTCGAGGCGGCCGTCGACCAGCTCTGCACCTGGTCGCTGCCGGGTGGCCGCGAGGCCGGGCCGAAGATCGTGGCCTCCACGGCGACCACCAAGCGGGCCCGGGAGCAGGTGCTCGGCGTCTTCGGCCGGCAGCTCGCCGTTTTCCCGCCGCCGGTCATCGACATCACCGACACGTTCTTCAGTCGGCAGGTGCCGGTCACGGTTGAAAACCCCGGCCGCCGCTACCTCGGCGTTTGCGCGCACGGGGTCCGGATGAAGTCGGCGGAGATCCGCCTCTCGGAGATCCTGCTCATCGCCGGGCAGACCCTCTTCGACACGTACGGGCAGCCGGCCGACCCGTACATGACCACAGTCGGCTACTTCAGCGCCACCCGCGAACTGGCTGGCATGCGCCGACTCCTCGACGACCAGGTCACCACCCGCGTCCGCAGCCACGGCCGGCGCAAGGGCCTCTCCGACCGGATCGCCGGCACCCAGATGCTCAACGTGCAGGAACTCACCTCCCGGGTCTCCTCCGCCGACATCAGCGAGGTGCTCAAGCGGCTGGAGAACGGCTTCGACCCGGAACTCGACACCTCCGCCCGACGGCGGGCGGTGCTGGAGGACATGCGGGACGCGTTCAAGGCCAAGACCGCGTCGAACCCGAAGCTGTCCCTGCACCCGGTAACCCAGAGCTTCTACCGGCGGCAGGACGAGAACCGGGTGCCTGTCGACGCGGTGCTCGCCACCTCGATGCTCCAGGTCGGCGTTGACGTATCCCGCTTCGGCCTGATGGTCGTCACCGGGCAGCCGAAGAACACCGCCGAGTACATCCAGGCGTCCTCCCGGGTCGGCCGCGACGCGTCGCGGCCCGGTCTGGTGGTCACGCTCTACAACTGGACCAGGCCGCGGGACCTGGCCCACTACGAGGACTTCGAGTACTACCACGCGACCTTCTACCGTCAAGTGGAGGCGCTTTCGGTCACCCCGTACACCCGGAGGGCGCTGGACCGGGGCACCACCGCGACCCTCGTCGCGGCCGTGCGCAACGGCGAGGACAGCTTCTCCCGCAACACCGACGCCCACGACGTGCCGCTCGACGGCCCGGAGGTGCAGCGGGTCATCGGCCGGCTGTTGGCCCGCGCCGAGGCGATCGGCGGGACGCGCGGTCGCGACTACCTCCAGGAGCGAATCAACCGGCTCCGCGACGAGTGGAACAAGAAGAAGACCGGCTCGTCCCGGCTCGGCTACGCGGAGGGGACGTTCAAACAACAGAAGCTGGATGGCCTGCTGACCGTGGCCGGTGGCGGGCGGTGGACCGGCCTGACGGTCGGCATGTCCATGCGGGAGACCGAGAACGAGATCAACCTGCTGCTGCCTGCCGGCGGGGAGATTTTCAACCCGCAGTACGGGACGCCGGAGTGGTCCTTCGGCCCGCAGACCGACGTCAAACGGGATGAGGACCTGCCCGACGGGGATGAGCTCGGCGAATCGACGCTAACCGGGAAGGGCAACTGATGGCCGCCAACTACTTCCGGCGGGTCGGTGCCGTCCGCCCCAGCCACCTGATGTTCACCACCGGTGTCGGCGCGATCGTCGACCTGCCCAACTTCTCCGTTCTGGTTCGTGGGCTCGAAGACTGGAACTACTCGGTCGTGCCCCAGTGGGAGGAGATCGTGGAGCCCCGGCTGCTCGCCGCCGTGCGGGCGCTGGGGTTGCGTTCGGTCAAGGAGCTGCGTCCGGCGCCGTGGCTGGACGGCACCGACCGGGAGCCGACCGGCCCGGCCGGCCGCGTCGGGGTGCCGATCATGCCGTTTCCCGGGTGGTTGCGCTGCACGGCCTGCGACGACCTCGCTCCGATCGACTCGAACGTCTTCGGCTTCGAGAACTCCAAGCCGCGTAAGCCACACGAGGCCCGCTTCTTCCACACCGTGTGCAGTCGCAAGAAGTCGGGGCGCAAACCGATGGCGGTCGGCGCCCGGTTCGTGCTCGCCTGCACCGCCGGCCACCTCGACGACTTCCCGTACGCCCATTTCGTCCACCAGGGTGGCGCGTGCCCGAACGCCAGCCATCCGAAGCTGAAGATGGATGACCGCGGCGGCAACCTGGGCGCCAACGTCGAGATCAAGTGCGCCCCCTGCGGTGCCCGCCGCAACATGAAGGAGGTCCTCGGCCCACGGGGTGCAGACAAACTTCCCCGTTGTCGTGGCCGTCGGCCGCACCTGGGTGACTTCGACCCGAAGGGCTGCGGCGGTGTCGAGCTGAAGCTGCTGGTCGTCGGCGCGTCCAACCAGTGGTTCGCCCAAACCCTCTCCGCCCTGGCCGTGCCGCGCACCGGCGCCAGCGAACTCCAGGCCAAGGTGGAACAGCACTGGGCCGCCCTGGAGGGCGTTCCCAACGTCGCCATGTTGCCGTACCTGCGGACGGTCGTGCCGGCGTTCCGTGAGCTGGAACGGTGGAGCGACCAGGAGGTCTGGGCGGCGATCGAGCGGCATCGCACCGGCGCCAAGGGCGGCGAGGAGGAGAAGGGCTACCCGGACCTGCGTACGCCGGAATGGGAGATCTTCTCCGCCGGGCAACTGCCGCCGGCCACGGATGACTTCACCCTCCGCCGCAACCCCGACGGCGTGCCCGGTGAGCTGAAAAACGTCTACGCCGACGTCATCCAGGCCGAACGGCTGCGCGAGGTCCGTGCGCTGGTCGGCTTCACCCGACTCGACTCGCCCGACCCGGAGGATCCGGACCTTGTCACCCGCGCGTCGCTGTCGAAAGGGGCGGCGACCTGGGTGCCGGCCAGCGAGGTACGCGGAGAGGGAATCTTCCTGCGCCTGCCCGAGGACCTGCTCGCCGCCTGGGAGCAGCGGATCGAGTACACCGAGGTCATGCAGGAACACCGGGACGCGTACGCCCGGTTCCGCAAGAACCGCTACTCCGGCCGGATCGCCGGACCGTTCGACCCGATGCACCTCTGGCCGGGGGAGCGCTACATCGCTCTGCACACCCTGTCGCACCTGCTGATCCGCACCATCTCCCTGGAGTGCGGATACAGCTCGGCTAGTCTCTCCGAACGGATCTACTCCGGCACCGAGGCCGACCCGCAGCGCGCCGGCATCCTCATCTACACCGCCGTGCCGGACGCCGAGGGCACCCTCGGCGGGCTGGTGTCGCTCGCCGAGCCGGACGCACTGACCCGGCTGACCCGGCGGGCGCTCGCCGAGGCCATGCACTGCTCCTCCGACCCGCTCTGCGCTGAGCGGCTGCCCCAGGACCCGGCGGACTTCCTGCACGGTGCCGCCTGCCATGTCTGCCTGTTCGTCTCCGAGACGACCTGCGAGCGCGGCAACCGGTTCCTGGACCGGCGGTTCGTCGTACCGATCGACAAGCCGGACCTGGCGCTCTTCCCCGAGCTGCCGTGACCTGGCACCCGGTGTTCGAGGCGGCGGCGGAGGCCGCGGTGCACCGGCTCGGCCCGGGACACCTGCGGGTGCTGGCCGACCGCCTCGGGGACGGCTCGCCGGAGCAGGCTGTCCGGCACGCCGTACCGGTGCCCGGCTTCGCCGAGGCAGCCGGGGCGGTACTGGCTGCTCAGCGAACCTCGGGCCTGCCCGGCGTCGAGGCGGCGGCCTACCTGCGCGGGCTGGCTGCCGGCCACGCACAGCGGTCGGCAGCGGTACGGATCGAGTCGGTGTGGAGTGGACCGAGCACCCACCCGGTGCCGGTCCGCGCCACCGCCCAGGTGTTGGTCGACCTGGTGGCGGAGGCCCAGGCGGAACTGCTGCTGATGACGTACTCCGCCAAGCCCTACCCGCCGCTGCTGGCCGCGCTCACGGCCGCAGTCGCACGTGGTGTGGCCGTGACAGTGGTGGTCGAAACCCTGGCCGGTGCTCGCGGTGCGCTGAACGGTGCGGAGCCCGCCGCCGCCTTCGCCACCCTGGCAGGCGTTCAGGTGTGGCACTGGCCGGCCGAGCGGAGGACCGAGGAGCACGCCAAGATGCACGCGAAGATCGCCGTCGCTGATCGCCGCGTGCTGCTGGTGTCCAGCGCCAACCTGACCCAGTCCGGGGTCAACCGCAACATCGAGGCCGGGCTCCTGGTACGCGGTGGGACGGCGCCGCGGCGGGCCGCCGAGCACATCGCGGAGCTGCAGACGCGAGGGGTGCTGGCCCGGCTCCAGGCATCCGGGCAGGGGGGTTGACCATGTCGGACGGTGCGACGGTGGCCACCGGTGACATCGCTCGGCTGGCTGGCGTCGGGCGGGCGGCGGTGAGCAACTGGCGACGGCGCTTTCCCGATTTCCCGCAGCCGGTCGGCGGCAGCTCCGCGAGTCCTCTGTTCGCGCTTACCGAGGTCGAGCGGTGGCTCAGCCGGCACGACAGGCCGTTCCAGCTGACGCCCGTGGACCGGGTGTGGCAGTCCCTGCGTGGTGCCGCCGCCGACCTCGAGCTGGGCGACCGGATCGGCTATCTCGGTGGCTTCCTGGTGTTCCTAGAGCGGGATCCGGCCGCATGGAGGAGCCTCGCCGACCAGCCCGACGACGTGGTGATGGACCAGCTGCGGGAGGCCCTGGCGAGGGGCGTTCCAGAATTCGCCCACCTCATCACCGACGTGCCGGACCCGGACGCGGTGACCATCGTCCGCCTGGCCGCCGAGGCAGCCGACCAGGAAGGCTCTCGCGCCGTCTTCGACTTTCTCTGCGAGCGTTATCTGGAGGTCCACTCGCGTCGTCACACCGTCACCCCGACGGCGTTCGCCTCGCTCATGGTCACGCTCGCCGCTCCGAAGGCCGGAACCGTTCTCGACCCGGCCTGCGGGATCGGCACCCTGCTGCTCGCCGCTACCGGCAGCCGTGCCCGGCACGTGTGCGGCCAGGAGGCGAACCGGACGTCGGCGCGCATCGCCGCCGCCCGGCTCCTGCTGCATGCCGGCGACGTCCGGGTGGCCGTGTCGGACTCGCTGCGAGCCGATGCATATGCGGGGGAACTGTTCGACGCGGTGGTCTGCAACCCGCCCTTCGCTGACCGTGCCTGGGGCAGCGACGAACTGGCCGGCGACCCGCGCTGGGAGTACGGCCTGCCGCCACGCGGCGAGCCGGAACTGGCTTGGGTGCAGCACTGTCTGCGCCACGTCGAGCCCGGAGGACTCGTCGCGATCCTCATGCCGCCTGCCGCGGCCGGTCGGCGTTCCGGCCGACGCATCCGGAGTAACCTGCTGCGGGCCGGTGCACTGCGGGCGATCATCTGCCGGGCGACGTCCGGACCGACCGGATCCGTCGCACCCGATCTGTGGCTCCTGCAACGCCCCGACGGGGCGCCGCGTGCGGACAAGGTACTCCTGGTCGACGCCGCCTCGGAACCCGCACGCGCCGTGCAGGCCTGGGCCACCTTCTCGGCCGGGCATGGACTGCCGGCCGGTGGCCGGTCGATTCCGGTCATCGACCTGTTGGACGACGACGTGGACCTCACGCCGGCCCGGCACTTGGATGCTGTCGGCGCGGCCCCGTCCGCCTTCCCGCCCGCGCTGGCGTCGTTGACCGCCGCCGTCGAGGTTCTCGTGCCGACCCTGCCGGACCTGACGGATGTCCCCTCGCCCGAAGCTCCGACAATGACCACCATCGGCGAGTTGATCAGGATCGGCGCGGTTACCCTCCGGCAGGCGCCGATGAAGATGAACACGCAGGAGGGCGGGCCCGTGCCGGTGCTCACGGCTCAGGACGTACGCCTCAGCCGTCCGGCCTCCGCAACTGGCGCTGCGCTGCCGGGCGCGGTCACCCTACGGGCAGGTGACGTGGTGACACCCCTCGCGCCGCGCGCGCCCGCCGTGCACGTCGTGACCGCTGCGGGACCACTGCTCGGGCCGCGGCTGTACCTGCTGCGAGTCGACCCTGAGCAGATGGACCCGTACTTCCTGGCCGGCTCGCTGCGCACCGCGCAGCGCGGCGGCTCCAGTGGATCGTCCCTCGGCGGGCGCTTCGACGTCCGGCGGACCCGCATACCCCGACTGTCTCTTCAGGAGCAGCGCGTCATCGGCGAGGCGTTCCGTCGGTTGATGAGCTTCGAGGTGGGGTTGCGGGAGACGGCGGCGCTGGGCGAGGAGCTCGTCGAGCGTGCGTTTCGTGGGCTCGGCGATGGGACGCTCCGTCCGACGGTGACGGACTAGCCGGCCCATGTCGATGAATCGAGGACAGAGAGGGCGGCCGTGGTGGGGACACTGATCAACAGCCGGTACGAGCTGGACGACCTGCCCATTGGCCGCGGCGGCATGGGCGAGGTATGGCTCGGGCACGACACCAAACTGGACCGGCCGGTGGCGGTGAAGTTCATCCGGTTCCCCGACGGCGAGCCGGACAAGGACTACATCCGCCGGTTCGTCCGCGAGTCGCGGATCACCGCCCGGCTGGAACACCCCGGCGTTCCGGCGGTCTACGACGTCGGATCGCACGAGGGCCGGCCCTACCTCGTCATGCAACGCATCCAGGGGATCAGCGTCGCCGACCTGGTGGCCGAGCAAGGTGCCCTGCCCATCGGCTGGGCGGCCGCGATCGCCGCCCAGGTGTGCGCAGTCCTCACCGCCGCCCACCATGCCTCGCTCGTACACCGGGACCTCAAGCCCAGCAACCTCATGCTCCAGCCCGACGGCGCGGTCAAGGTCCTCGACTTCGGGCTCGCCGCGGCGCCCACTCTCTCCGACTTTTCGAAGATCACCGCCACCGGGCTTCCACCTGGGACGCCCCCCTACATGGCGCCCGAGCAGATCCAGACGAACATCAGCGGCCCAGCGACCGACCTCTACGCGCTGGGCTGCACGCTGCACGAGATGCTCACCGGGGAGCGGCTCTTCACCGGGTCCACCTCCTACGACGTGTGGAGCAAGCAGGTCGCCCACGAGCCGTTGCCCGTGCGCGGCGTCCGGGACGACGTGCCGGCCGCGCTGGAAAAGCTGCTGCTGCACCTGTTGCGGAAGAAACCCGAGGACCGGCCGCAGAGCGCCCACGTTGTCTACGACCGTCTGCTGCCCTTCGTCACCGACCTCAGCCCGATTCCAGGGGTACTCCATGCACCGTCAACGGTGAGCCCGACCCGGATGTACGGCTCGATGCTCGGACGCGTGTTCACCGCAGGCCCCGCAACGTCGTTGGCCGGGCCGGTCGTGTCGCCCACGTCCACAGCTGCGCCGGCGCCACCTCAACGCCAGCCTGACGAGAGGTCGGGGGCTGGACGCTCGGATCTACGGCGCGCACGCGCGGAAGCCAGCCGGCTGGTCAGCTCGTCCCGCTACGGCCAGGCGGCGGAAGTGCTCGCGGCCGCCGTCGCTCCGGCGGTCATCGCCCTCGGGAGGACGGACAAGGACGTAGTACGTGTCCGGCTCGAACTGGCCGACGCGCTCTTCGAGGAGGGGGACTACCGGCGGGCCGCCCCGGCGTACGAGGAACTCGCCGTGGACGTGGCCCGGGACGCCGGTCCTTTTGCCGACATCGCGCTGCACTGCCGGCTCAGGGCTGCCACCTGCCGGGCGCTGTTCGGGGAGACAAGCGAGGCGTTACGTCAGCTTGAGTCGTTGGTGCGGGACCAGACCGACGCGTTCGGGCCGGACGACCCGCGCACGCTGGAGCTGAGACGTCAGATCGGTCTGCTTCAGCTTGGCGCCGGCCAGAGGAAAGCCGCGGAGCAGACCCTGACCCGTCTTCTCGCGGATCTGACCCGGCTCAACAGCGCCACACATCCGAGCAGTAGAGAGATCGCTGACCTGCTGTCAGGCCTGCGTCGACCGGATTCCCGATAACCGCCCTTCACGGGGGCAGCGCACCGCAGAACCGACCGATCACTTCTTTGCCGCCGGGGCGGCGCTGACTGAGGAGAGCGTCATGGTTGACACCTCGCCGATCGAGCACATCTCCATTCGTGTGCCCTGGCACGACACCGGCTGGAAGGGAACAGTCTGCGCCGACCCTCACGGCAACGGCACGTGCGTGCTGCTGAAGAACATCGGCCAGAACCGCCGCGACGACCAGGAGCAACGCAACGCCGGTCGGGACATCGCCGACCTGCCATTCGCTGAGGCCCCGCCTTGCGTGGCGGAACGGGCCACCTTCATGTCCCCACGGGTGATTCCCTTTCAACGCACGCACCCGTTCACGAAGAAGTCACTTGCGTTCGCGACGTTCCAACCCACCCCGCAGACGATGCCGCCGTACTCCGCACAGGCGGTTCCCTTCCGTTGGATGTCCCGGGACGGCGCGAAGTTGCTCAACGAGGAACGCCGCCTCGGCCTGCTTCCCGAGCTGGAGGATCAGGTCGACGCCATCACCGGCTGGGACAAATCGACATGGATGATGCACGGTGACAACCAGCGGGCACTGCTGGACGCCTTCTTCAGCACCGTCCAGCCGGAGCGGAGCATCGTCTTCTTCTACGCCAAGCACAGCCCGCTGAGCGACGACCCGCGCCGGCTGCTCGTCGGAGCCGCGATGGTCACCGACGTCACCCCGACCGGGGCGTACCGGAGCAGCGGCGGGGAGCCGTTTCCCGCACAGATGTGGGAAACCAGCATCGGACACTCGCTGCGCCCCGATCAACAGCGGGGTTTCCTGCTCCCGTACCAGGCGCTGCTGGAGGCTCGCGACCGAAAGGGCGTCGACATCGACGATGCTCTGGCGTTCGCGCCGGAGGGCGGCTGGGAGGCGTTCTCGTACGTCACGGAACACGTCAGCCACGACCTCGCCATCGACGGTCTGCTCGCCCTGATGGCGGCAGGACGTGCCGCGCGGCGCATCCTCGGAGACGACGCGGGCACCCTCGGATTCGACTGGCTGCAGGGGCAGCTCAACCGACTCTGGAAGCTACGTGGGCCCCGACCCGGACTGGCCAGCGTCCTGGCTGCCCTGGGCGTCCCGCAGTACGTCACGTTCGCCCACATGGTCGCCGCGGCGACCGGCCCCGGCAACGACCCGTGGCAGACGCTTGAAGAGGCGATGACGGACCCGAACCGGCTGGGCGTCACCGCCAAGACGCACCTGACGCCCAGCCTGCGAGCCACCTGGAAGGCCCTCAAGCCAGAACGACGTCGCCTGCTGCAACTGCTGAGCGGCTTCTCCCTGACGAGAGACCAGGCGGAGCGGTTCTTCCTGCTCGAGAAGCGCGACTCGGCACTGGGCGATGACGACCAGATCATCGCTAACCCCTACCGGCTGTACGAGGCGGACCGCGACCAGCCAGAGGGCGTCCCTCTTTCCATCATCGACCGTGGGTGCTTTCCGGACGCCAGGATCGCCTCGACGTTCCCGCTGCCCAGGCCCAGTGCCATGGACGACAACCTCGACGCCCGCCGGGTACGTGCCCTCCTCCTCGACGAGCTGCAGCGGGCAAAGGCGGCCGGACACACGCTCCAGCCCCAGGCAGAACTGGTCAACAGCATCCGAGGGCGGAACCTCACCGAGCCGTGCCCGGTGACCGCGGATCTGCTCGACGCCCACCACCTGTCCGCGGGGAGTCTGCCTGTCGATGCCCCGTTGACCGGGGTGATCCTGCCCAACGGCGCACCGGCCCTTCAGCTCGCAGATCTGACCCGCGTGGGCAACGTCATCCGCGACCAGGTCGGGCGGCGACTCAAGGCAGCCCCCATCCCGGGCGCCCCCGATTTCGAGGCACGCCTCAACGCTCTCCTGCCGGCCATGGACACCACCATCGCCGAGGACGAACTGGACGCCGAGAAGCGTGCCCGGGCCGAGAAGGTGGCGGCCCTCAACACCCTCTACTCGTCGCGAATCAGCGTCCTCATCGGCTCGGCGGGAACGGGAAAGACGACACTGCTCCAGGTGCTGCGGCACACCGAGTCGGTGGCCGCTGGCGGAGTGCTCCTGGTCGCCCCCACGGGCAAGGCCCGTGTCCAGCTCGCCCAGCGGGTCGACGCGCCAGCGGTCACTCTGGCGCAGTTCCTGATCTCCACCAAGCGGTACGACCCGTGGACCGAGCGGTACCTCGTCACCGGTGATGCGCAGACCCGGGCGAAGCACTT
The DNA here is from genome assembly GCF_049847285.1 of Micromonospora sp. DT62. NCBI lineage: Bacteria > Bacillati > Actinomycetota > Actinomycetes > Micromonosporales > Micromonosporaceae > Micromonospora > Micromonospora sp. DT62. The sequence continues at coordinate 4,694 of NZ_JBNCOB010000042.1, read as the reverse complement.
CAAGACCGTCGTGGTCGACGAGGCATCCATGCTCACCGAGGAGCAACTCGCGGCGCTGCTCGACGCCGTCACCGGAGTACAGCGGCTGGTGCTGGTCGGCGATCCCCGGCAACTCCCTCCCATCGGCGCCGGACGCCCCTTCGTCGACATCGTGCGTCGGCTCGCCCCCGAGGACATCGCGACCCGCACCCCACGCTGCGCACCCGGCTACGCCGAACTGACCATCCCCCGTCGCCAGGTGGGGCAGGAGCGTGACGACCTGGTCCTCGCCAGCTGGTTCGCAGACGGCGAGCTTTCGCCGGCTGCGGACCTGGTCTGGGAGCGGCTGCGCGCGGGAGAGAAGTTGCCGACCCTGCGTGCTGTCCGGTACGGCCGCGCCGACCTGTTCCCGACGCTTCTCGCTGTCCTGCGGGAGGAGATTCCGGAGATGAAGTCGGCATCCGATCAGGAACTCGCGGCGGCCTTCGGCCGCAGCTACGGCGGTGTGGTGTCCGGCAAGGGAAATCTCTATTTCCCCGGCGGAGCGGGAGCGCACGCCGATGCCTGGCAGATCCTGTCGCCGGTCCGGAGCCGGGGCTGGGGCACAGTCGAGATCAACCGCGCGCTGAAGGACGCCTTCGCCACCCGTGCCCTGGAACAGTCGGTCGGGCCGAACCGGTGGAACGCCAAGCCGATCGGCCCGGAACGGATCGTCGTCGGCGACAAGGTCATCAACATCCGCAACCACCAGTTCAAGCAGTCGCGGGTCTACCCCAGGGATGCGGAACGTTTCGTGGCCAACGGCGAGCTGGGGGTGGTGGTCGGACAGACCCGCTCGAAGTGGGTGACCCGGCCGAACAAGACCGAGATCGAGTTCAGCGGCCGGGAGAAGGTCAAGTACGACTTCTACGACTGGTCCGACGACTCTCGCGCACCCATGCTGGAACTCGCCTGGGCGATCACCATCCACAAGTCGCAGGGGAGCGAGTTCGGCATCACGGTCGTCGTGCTGCCGGCAGACGGGTCCGGTCTGAGTCGGGAACTGCTCTACACCGCCCTGACCCGCCAGAAGGGCAAGGTGATCCTGCTGCACGAGGCGGACCTCGACGAGGTGGCGAAGCGCGGCTCCCCCGTCCACTCCGACACCGCCGGCCGGCTGACGAATCTCTTCGTCCCGTCGGAACCGATCCAGGTCGGCGAAGCCGTCCTGGACCGCGGCCTGGTCCACCGCACGGATCGAGGGGAGCTGGTCCGTAGCAAGAGCGAGCTGCTCATTGCCAACCTGCTGCACGAGTTGGGCCTGTCCTACGACTACGAGGCGCCCTTCACCGGTACCGACAGACGGACCGTCCGGCCCGACTTCACCGTGACCACGGATCTTGGGGAAACGGTGATCTGGGAGCACCTCGGTATGCTCACCGACCCTCGGTATGCGGCGAAGTGGACCCTGAAGAAGGACTGGTACGCCCGAAACGGGGTCCTTCCGGCAGAGGATGGTGGTGGAGAGCAGGGCATGTTGGTCGTGACGGACGACCGAGGCGGGGTGAACTTCCCGGCCTGGCGAAACCTCGCCCAGAAGGTCTTCGGTCTCTGACGTCGCGGACTGCGGGGATCGGTCACCGATCGGACCGATCCCACACCGCCCGAAGGATCTCCATAGGCGGCTACGGGGACGAGGTCCCCTGCCGGCCCGGTTCGTTCGCTTCCGCCGCCGTCGACACGCCCCAGAAAGGTTCCTCGTGCCTCAGCTCGCCTTCGCCAACAGCTTCTGGGAGAGCTATGACGTCCTGGAAAAGCCGGTAAAGGCCGGTGTACGAAAGGCGATGGCGAAGTTCCAGCAGCTCACCATCGCCGAACTGCACGCGGACAAGGGCCTGCACCTGGAGTCGGTGACCAACGCGCGCGACCAGCGCATGCGGACGATCCGCATCAACGACTTCTGGCGGGGCGTGGTGCTGGCGCCGGACGACGGCAGCGACACCTTTCTGCTGCTGAATGTTGTCCCGCACGACGGTGCGTACACATGGGCGGCGAAGCGCCTCTACACGGTCAACACAGCGACACGGGCGCTGGAGGTCCGCAACGTCGTCGCCCTCGAGCAGGTCACACCGGCGTTGGAGAAGGCAGCGGCGCAGGCACCGGCACTGCTGTTCGCCCGCCATTCCGACACGGTGCTGCGCCACCTCGGCATTGACGACCAGGTGCTGCGGGCCGTCCGGACGATCGTCGACAAGCCCCAACTCGAGGCGATCGGCACACTGCTGCCCGAGGATCAGTTCGAGGTCCTGCAGTACCTCGCCGAGGGCTTCTCACCGGATGACGTCTACCGTGACCTCGTTTCCGAGCGCCGGCCGGCTACCGCGACGCCAGAGCCGAGCGAGAGCCTGGCGGCGGCGATCGCCAACACCACCAGCCGCATCATGCTGGTGACCCGGCCAGACGAACTGGCCGAGATCCTCGACAAGCCGTTCGCCGCCTGGCGGGTGTTCCTTCACCCGTCGCAGCGACGGCTTGCGTATCGGGACTCCTACAAGGGGCCGGCGCAGGTGACGGGTGGTCCGGGGACGGGCAAGACGGTGGTCGCCCTGCACCGCGTCAAGCACCTGCTCTCCCGCTCGTCCGAGGCCCGGGTGCTGCTCACCACGTACACCAATGCCCTGGCCTCCGCCCTGCGCGAGAACCTGGCGCTGCTGCTTGACGACGAGCAGCATCTGGCGCGGGTCGAGGTGACCACGGTGAACGCCTTCGCCAATCGCGTCGTGCGTGCCCTCGCGGGCCGGGTGCCCACCCCGATCGGTGATGCCGACGAGCGGCAGGTGTGGCGACGGGTGTGTCGGCGGCTCACCCTGCCCTGGACCGAGCAGTTCCTCGCCCAGGAGTTTCGTCACGTGGTCCTCGCCCACAACGTGCAGAGCCGAGAGGAGTACCGCGCGGCGAACCGGCGGGGGAGAGGGTCAGCGCTGGGCCAGCGGCAGCGCGACCGGGTGTGGGACGCCGTCGAGATGTTCCGAAAGGAGACGTCGGCGGCCGGCAGCGGCACCCACCTGCAGATCTGTGCGCGGGCGGCGCAACTGCTCGGCGGCGCCGGCCTCACCGTCCACGGGTACGACCACGTTGTGGTGGACGAGGCGCAGGACCTGCATCCCATGCAGTGGCGGGTGCTGCGGGCCGCGGTGGCGCCCGGCGCGGACGATCTCTTCATCACCGGCGACCCGCATCAGCGGATCTACGACTCCCGGGTTTCACTCAACGCCCTCGGTATCTCGGTCGCCGGGCGCAGCAGTCGCCTGCGGGTCAACTACCGCAATACCGAGGAGATCCTCTCCTGGTCCACCGGCGTGCTTGTCGGGTCGCGGGTCGAGGACCTCGGCGGCGACGGCGACGACAGCCTCGCCGGCTACCGGTCACTACTGCACGGCAAACGGCCTCATGCCGCCGGGTACCCCACGAGCCAGACCGAGATCGCGGCGCTGGCCGAGCGGGTGGGGGAGTGGCTGGAGCAACGCGTCGCGGCGAGTGAGATCGCGGTGTGCGCCAGGTTCAACACCACGCTGGGCGACGTACAGGAGGCGTTGGCCGCCGTTGGGATTCCGGCGGTCCGGGTGCGGGACCAGCCCGGAGCGGGCGTCGACGGGGTGCGGCTCGCGACAATGCACGCGATGAAGGGGCTGGAGTTCCGCTGCGTGGCGGTGGTCGGTGTTACGGCGCGAGCGGTGCCGTTCGTCAAGGAGATCACGCCGTCCGATGTCGATCCGTTGCAGCACGAGAGCGACCTGCTCCGCGAGCGGTGCTTGCTGTTCGTCGCGAGCACTCGGGCGAGGGATGCTCTGCACGTGTCCTGGAGTGGGCAGCCCAGCCCGTTCGTGGCGTTCGCCGCCGCACGCTGACGCAGGTGTGGTCAGCGCGCGGCGGTGTAGCAGCGTTTGCGCTCCTTCTGCTACGGCGCCTCGTTGTGGAGGTCTCGGGCCACGTGGATCGAGGGTAGCCCGGCCGCCTCCAGCAGGTCGATTCGCGACGCCTGCGGGGTTCGGCGACGGGCGCTGACAGCGTCAGCCGTACAGAAAGTCGTAAGCGTCCAGCTTGTTGATCAGGTCGTCATCACGGGTCACCTCGAAGCCCCGTTCCCGCAGGGCAGTCAGGAGATCGCGCTCGGCGGCGAGGGGGAACTTCAGGTAGTCGCCGTTGTGCACGGTGGCAACGCCCTCGGCGAAGCGGGTCTGGATGTCCTCGGGCAGGAGGTCGAGGGCTCGGCTCGTCACCATCTCTGGCCAGTCACCCTCGCTCACCGCGTTGAGTTCGTGGATGTCGAACGGCTCGTCGTCGCCGTGCTTGTCGTGCTCCTCAACGTCGTCGGATGTGCGAGCCGGGTTCGAGGTGTGGCGGAACGGGACGCTGCGCGCCTCGCCCCAGGTGCGGGCAGAGAAGATCGCGGTGATCTCGCCGGCCTCCTCCGGCGCGGTGTCGGCGTCGGCAAAGGCGAGGCAGTCGTGGGCCTTGGCGTGGCCGTACACGAGCTTGCGAGGCTTCTCAGGCCTGAGGGACGAATCGGCGCTCATCATGGCGCAGATTCTTGCGGGCAGATGATCATCGCTGGATAGCGGGGGTCAGCATCCGACGAGCAGTCGCGCATCCGCCTGAGGATGCTCCTATAGACGTCAAGGGGTGTTGAGGGCGGTGAAGTCGGCGAGGAGGGCGGTGTGGACCTCGCGGACGAT
>NZ_JBNCOB010000041.1:0-28209 GCF_049847285.1 Micromonospora sp. DT62 | reverse complement strand
CGCCACGACGCCGCCCGGCCACCAGGCCAGACGGCGTGTCATCCAACACCGTGAACGTTCGTGCTCAGGGCACTAGCCGGCCCGGTGGAGGCCGAGGTGCTCGGGCCTACTCGCCGATGAACACATAACTCAGCCGATCGACAAGCTCGCCGGGCAGCCGTACGCCCTCGCCGTCCGCCCGCTCGGCGACCTGCCGGGACACCACGGCGGGAACCGCTACCTGGCCGAGGATGGTTCGCACCGCCAGCTCCACCGGCAGGTATCGGCTGTCCATCAGGGTCACCGTCCGATACGCGCAGAAGGGCGCGGCGTCCGCGTTCAGCTGGACGATTGCCGGCAGTTGATCCCAGTCGGCCGGCAGCGGCTCGCCGTCCGGCAGCCGGTAGGGCTGGGTGACCGACCCGCCCCGGTGCCGCAGGACGCCCAGCCGGGTCATCTGCCAGACCGAGGCGAGCAGCGCGCAGGCCCACACCCGGCCTTGCGTCTCGTCGGACCACAGCTCGATGTCGACGAAGATGGAGTGCCGGGGGTCACCTGACTGCACCGGCGGGGACCACGGCGCCGGCAGGGTCATCGCCGGCGCGCCGGCGTGGCTCGGTGAGCGCCTACCGTTGGACAGCCACCCGGCTTCGCTCAACGGCGGGCGACTCCCGGTGGTATGCCGAGGTGGCTCGACCACGAGGGTGTCCACCACCAGCTGCGCCAGTTCCACCTCGTCGTACCGGGCGAGGCTGGACTCCCGGGCCACGTAGTCCAACTCGAGGTCGTGCGCCGCCGCGGCCCGCTGGACCTGCGGTATCACCTCGTGAGGGCTGCCGAACCGGTGGAAGTAGTCGTCCACCAGGAAGCAGGTGCTGATCCGGGGACGCCGGCCGGGCCGCAGTCCCCGCCGGGCCAGCGCCGGGATCGCCTGAGCCCAGTCTGCGATCCGCTCGAACTTGCGAGCCAGTTCCCGGCCCCCGTCGCCGAAGTCCTCCGCGTAGATGTGCCCCAGTTCGACCGAAAGGTGTGAGTAGGCCACGCTCTCCGTGCGACGCACCGCCGCCGCCTCCTGGAAACTGACATCCATGGCTCTCACACGGTCTCCCACGTGGTGTGGTCGAAGAGCTTTTCCGTCAGCGCGACGAAGGCCTCCACGGTATCCGCGTTGGCGATCTTGCTTTGCACATCGTGATCCGAGATGAGCTGCTCCCGCCACTGCAACAGGGGATCCAGCGGAACAGTGCCGAGCAGCGCGGTACGTCCCGTGCCCCGCCGGCGGGCCAGCTCGGACAGTTCCTCGTCGCACCTGCGTAGGAAGACCTGCTGCGCGAGGTCGAGATGCCTCACCTCAGGGCCGTGCGGATTGATCACGGCGGTACGCACGAACCGCAGCGACTCCCGGAGCCGGTCCGGCTCGTGGCCGTACTCCTTGCCCATCGCGACGATCCCGCCAGCCTCGAAGGCCAGATCGGCGGCCGCCGTGACGTGCTGTGGGGTCCACCGGTGGAAGACCACCCACCGGGCGGTCACCTTCCGCAGCGCCGGTGTGGCGGTGGCGGCCAATGCAAGCTGGCTGGCGTAGGATCGGCCAGCGCTCAGATCCACCAGGGTGAGATCGAACTCCTCCTCAAGTCGGAGGAACAGCTCGGCGCAGCGCTTGGCGATGTCGTTGGTGAAGCCGAAGTCGCTACCGTTGCGCTGGCCGGGCAGCACCACCAGTTGACCGGAGCCGGTCGGACGCCGTCGCATGCTCGGCCGCTTGAACGCGCCCCAGGCGTCCAGCTGCGCTGGCGCCGGGATCTCCCCGCGCAGGTACTGGTGCAGGCCGCCGCCGTCGGGCCCGGTGCCCGCCAGCCCGTTGGTCGCCTCCGGAATCTGAAACGTGATTCCGGCGGTCGGCGAGCCGAAGTCGTAGTCCAAGTAGCAGGTCGGCCGGCCGGACAGCGCGCTGCGGTAGGCGATGTTCGCTCCAGTCACGGAGCGCCCGGTGCCACCCATCGGGGATGTCACGAAAACCAGCATGCAGAACCCCTCGCTCGCCTGTCGTTGCGCGGTGGCGATGTCGTTGAGGATCGGCAGCAGGCTGAAGGTAAGGGAGGAGGCCCGGTGATGTCTGGGCCGTTCTTCAGCGGGGTAAGGGGGTGCCGGGCGCCGGCTGCCGGGGTGCCGGCCTCGTCGGTGTACGTGTCGAGGTATTCGCTCATCACCCGGACCAGGTGGCGGGGAATCTCGATGGCGCCACCGTCGGTGCGGTGCGGATCTCCTGGGGACACCACCGGCACGTTGGAGACTGTCAGCAGCAGCGTCAGGAGCTGCTCGGCGTCGCTGACGGAGTTGGCCTCACTTCGGCCGCCCCGTGGCCACTCACCGTTCTGCCAGCAACTACGCACGGTCGCGGGCCAGACGTCGGGGATCTCCTGCCGTGGCGTCATGCGCATAACCAACCGTCATCCGCTCTGGTCATCGAACGGGTGCCCCTCGGGCAGATCCGGACCGTCGATCGCATTGAACCCGGGCCCGTGCCGACCTGACACGGTCATCGCCGGTTGTGGGTACGGCCGGTGACCAGGAGCATGCTGAGGTCCTCTTCCCGCAGCGGTGGCTCAGCCCGTACCTCGTGGAGGGCCAGGTCGTACGCGCCGGCTCCGACCGTGGCAGCCACATTGTCAGGCCGTAACGTCACAGCCGGGAAATGGTGCCCGCCGACGCTGTAACCCTGAGAGCCGAGCATGAAGGCCGCGGCAAAGGGCGACCCAGGTCGCAATGCGCCAAGGAACCGACCGACTGCGTGCTCGAATTCCGCACTGTCCGAGGAAATCGAGCACGCGACGAAGAACATCGTTCCCGCGTCCCAGCTCCGCGCCGGTAGGTCGAAGACGCTCATCCTCCGCACCCGGCCCACCTGCGCCAGACGGCGCCGCGGATCGGCCACCGCTGAGTACGCCGGCTGCTCCGCGCACACCCGCCAGAAGGGGTCCCAGGATGCGTCGTAGCCGTCGAGTTGGGAACGTAGCCAGCCAACGTTGGCGGCGGACCATTCGCACAGGTCGAGGTTCTCCGCGAACGGCAGCATGGCCAGCGCCGGGTAGAGGTTCGCTCCCGAACCCGCATCTAGGCAGTGCGCGTCGGACAGATCCGCCGCAACGAAGAAGTCGCGGAGATGGCGCAGGATTTCCCGGTCATCAGTACGCAGTGTCACGTAGTTCGACCGCAGGTACGACCACGGATCGAAGGTATCCCAGTCGATCTCCGAGTTGCGCCTGAGGCCGGACCGGTCCTGCGACGGTCCGGCAGGCTCCGACTGGCACGCAGAGCCGTCCACGGGGGTCGATGCCATACGCATGCCTCCACGACTGGCCGATTCTCCAGCCGGCTGTCCGATACCGGAAGTCTCGATGCCAACTTTGTATCGGACGCGGTAGCGCAGCGCAAGGAAAGCGGTCGCACCGCCACGGTGACCCGCCGACGGTCGACGCCGCCCCCCGCCGCGTCGACCGACACCAGCAACCGCCCACGTGAGGATCGTTTTGTCTGAACGTGAGGAGGGGTGAGCAGCCGCCGTGGATCGTCTCGGACGAACTCCGGGCCGAGATCGCACCGCTGCTGCCACCCCGTCCGCCCGGCGGCATCAATTCCCGGGCCGCAAGCCTCTCGATGACCGCAAGGTGTTGTGCGGGATTCTGTTCGTGCTCTACACCGCGATCCCGTGGGAGTGCCTGCCCCAGGAGCTTGGGTTCGGTTCAGGGATGACCTGCTGGCGCAGGTTGCGGGACTGGAACGACGCCGGGGTCCAGCAAGCCGAGGCGGCGCTCCTGGCGGCCAGTGGCTCTCGAGCCTGGGGAGCAGGTGGCGCAACATGATTTTGTGTTGTGTGCGCGGTGTGTGCTCTTTAGGGGATGCCAGCCCGGGTGAACCGGTGCCAACGCGGGTCACTGCGGCGACCGCCGGTCGCAACCCGCGGTTCGTGTGCTCGGGGTGTGGTCCTGGGCTGGGCGAACGGGGGTCCGGGTGACGTGGGTGAACGTGGGCCACTCCCTGCCACCCCAGGTGAACCCGTAGGTCGCTAGACTAGGCCCTCGCGCCCTCGTAGCTCAGGGGATAGAGCATCGGTTTCCTAAGACGACGCTCTATCTGTATCCAGAGGCTGATTACCTGCGGGTTCCTATTCTGTTTTTACGTTAGTAGGTCGCACATGCGCGTTGCTGTGCTCGCTTGCCGAAGATCAGCAGAACAGGCGTAAGTCCTGCTCAGGCCGCGCCTCTGTCGGTTCGACGCGTCCTTGCCGGGATCCGGTGAAGTTGTCGCGCCGCGTCAATTTACGGTGCCGCGAGAGCGTGGGCCAGCAGCATGGCGAGTTTGGCTGCGCGTGCCGGATGATGATGACCGACCCAGAGAACTCGTCCGATGAGGTATTGAGCGAAGTCGGGGTGGCCGTTCCGGTTCTGCGAGGCGAGGCCGGTGCGGGCGGCGTTGTGGAGGATGGCGCGGAGCCGGTCGTATTCGTCGCGTGGTGTGGCGGGGTGGTGGTTGACGACGAGTCCGGCGAGGAGTTGCCGGTCGGCTCGGCCGCGGACGCGGGTCTTGGTTGGGTGGACTTGGAAGCCTTCGTCGCGGGCGATGTCGGTGACGGCGGCGATCAGGTCGTGGGTGCGGCGGGTGGTGAGGTCGCCGGAGAAGGCGAGGTCGTCGGCGTACCGGATGTAGGTGATCTCGAAGGCCTTGGCGAGGCCGGTGAGGCGTCGGTCGAGTCGGTAGGCGCACAGGTTGGCCAGTGCGGGCGAGGTGGGAGCGCCTTGTGGCAGGTGGCCGGTGCGCAGCGCGGCGAGCCGGGCCGCCCGGTGCGGTAGGTCGGTGGGTGCCCGGCGGAGGACGGGGGACGGGGTGCGGGTGGTGCAGAGTCCGGTGAGGGTGTGGGCGACGGGTTCGGGGTAGCCGGCGGTGCGGAACAGGCTGTGGACGCGGGTGGCGGGGATGTGGGTGAAGAAGGCGAGCAGGTCGATCCGGACGACGACCGGCTGCGCGGTGTGGGCGGCGGCGAAGGTGTGCGCGGAGCGGCCGGGTACGAAGCCGTGCGCGGCGAGGTGGACCGGGATGGAGCCGAGGACCTCGGTGAGGAGCCGGCGTTGCAGGGCGCGGAGCCGAGACTTCGGTGCCTCGATCAGCCGACCGTGGTCGGTCCACCGGTAGTGGTAGTGGTGCAGCCGGTGAGCGGTGGCGCACCGGTTCATGGCCCGTCGGTCGGCGTACCAGTCGAGGTGTTCGATGCTCAGGTCGAGCATCGCGGCCAGGTCGCCGACGGTGTGGATGACGGGGGTGTGCCAGGGGCGGCGGACGGTGCGGGTCGGTGCCACGGGCCGCGCGCGGATGACTATCGGCCGGTCGTGCTGGCGGGCGACGACGGCTGCCGTGCGTAGCGGGTCCAGAGTGGTGAGGAAGGCAGCCAGCTCACGGGGCCGGTCGCGTGGTGGGTGGGGATAGGCGACCAGCGCTGCGTCGGCGACCGGCCACAGCCATCGCCGCCGGACCCCGAGGACGAGCCCACCCTGGTCGACGAGATCGGCGCGGCGCCAGCCGTCGCCGGCGAGGAACGCGTCGGCGAGCGCGGTGGCGAGGGCGTGGATGGTGGTCACGGCCAAGCCGGGATGGATGGCGGTGTGTCCCGACGATGCCCGGTCGTGCGGGTGCACAGGCTCGCGGAGCGTGCCGACGCACCTGTGGTGTAGTGCCGAGGCGAGTGTGACGTCCCCGGGGTTGCCCCGGAGAGACCGTGACCGCGCCCCGCCTGGGGGAGCGGCCTGGTCAGCTCGGGACACGCTGCCATCCGTGCAGCGTAGCTGCCGTTGCCGCCGGCGTTGCTTATGCCGCATAAGGCTCGCCGCCCCGAACTCTCCGTCCTCCCTGACCGGCAGTCTTCGGAACAGCGGTGGCGATGTCGTCAGAGATCAGCGGGTTGCGCAGCTCGGGAACCTGCACCCGGCGGTTTTCAGCGTGCCGCCGACATCCTGCTGAAGCCCCCCGCCGAGCCCGCCTCATTGCAGGTGGAACCTCTCGTTTACGGCGAGGGCCGCGAGCTGCTGCACGGAGAACGGCAGCGTGGTCAGGCCCGGCCGTTCGTCATCGAGGTTCGCGCCCTGTGCGACGAATACCACCACGCCGTCCGGGTGCCGGTAGGCCGCCCACTGGTCGAACCGGTCGTCGCGGCCGGGTCGGATTACCACGCCGACCTGCGCCGCTGCGACGGTCTCCACCTGGCACTCACCCTGCATGCTCCAGAACTGGCGGGCTAGCGCGCACGGCTCGGCCGGTAGCTGATTGCCCGCGGTGTGCACCTCGACGAGCAAAGGCCCCATCCGCTCACCTGTGGCCAGTGCGGCCGAGGACATGTAACCCCACACGTCGACACCGTTGACCTTGTCCTCGAACTGCGCCTGGTGCGTCCGCAGCGGCATCTGGTCAGCGGGCTGGTTCGCCGGGTTCTCCGGCGCGGTGTAACCGGCGGGCACGACGGAGATGATCTCGTCGAGTAGCCGGATTCCCTGGTCGTATCTGGAGCCTGCTCGCGCGGTACGGTCCTCCTGCGGGTGGCCGTCCGGTCCGGTCGGCCACGGCTGGGCGGTGTCCTTCGATGACGGAGGCGGGGCGGCCTGCGGCGCCGGACCTGCTGGGCTGTGGCCGCCGGCATCGGGGGTGAACATCGTTGCGGCGCCAGCGACCGCCAGAATCGTCGCCGCCGATCCGGCGCAGGCCCACAGGGTTCGGCGGCGGCTGCGTGCGCGTCGGGCGGTGCGCAGCGTGGCGGTCGTAGCCATCGGTGGCGGCGGGGTGCTGGTCGCCATCTCGCTACGTAGCGTCTCGCGCAGGTCGTCCTCGTTCATCGTCTTCCCTTCTCGATCCCGCTGTGGGTGGGTGACAGGAGGCCCCGCAGCATGTCCAAGCCGCGGGAGGCCTGGCTTTTCACCGATCCGGGCGAGCAATCCAGCAGTGCCGCGGTTGCCTCGACTGACAGGTCCTCCCAGTACCGGAGAACCAGGACGGCCCGCTGGTGTGGCGGTACGGCGGCCAGTGCCTGGAGCATCACTAACTGGTTCTCTGGCGAGTCGGGCGGTGCCGGTCGCTCGGTGTCGTCCCCGCCCACCCGCTCCCGCCGCCACCAGCCGCGGCGCCGCTCGTCGGGGAAGGTCCGGATCAGGATCTGGCGCACGTAGGCGTCCAGCACCTCATGGCGCGAGACCCGGCTCCAAGCCAGGTAGAGCTCGGTGAACGCGGTCTGAACCAAGTCCTCCGCCCGGTGCCAGCCGCCGCAGAGCAGATACACGGTGCCACGCATTGCGTCCGACCTCGCCGCGAAATACTCTGCGAACGCCGCGTCGCGATCACCCATCCAGGCCTCCGATCCCCGATTCGAGATAGTCACGTAAAGTCCGGCGCCCAGGGTTGCTCCTGGGAGGGAATTTCTCCGTGCCGCCAGGTCTGGCCGGACGCGGGAGACGGAGCGATGCCAGGCAGGGCGCCTTGAGCGCATGCTGTGAGAGATGAAGGTTCACCCGGCGTAGCCCCGGACAGGCTGGCCAAGGTGGGAAACGGCCGTGATCAGCGCGGACAAGCTGCCCCGCATGCAGCCTAATGAGTGACTTCCTGACAGAGGTGCCTTTCGCGCCATACTGCCTAGCTGCGTCAGAATCTCGCGGCACGCGGCTCCTGTCAGAGAACCGTTTCGCCGAGTGATGCGTCCTAACCTTGCGTGATGAACGTGGACGACGAGGAGCTGTTGCGCCTCGTCGGGAAGGGTGACCGCGGGGCGTTCGACGCGCTGTATGCGCGTAACGCGCCGTGGTTGGTGCTGCGTCTGCGCCGCCGGTGCCGGGATCCGGAGTTGGTCCGGGAGGTGGTGCAGGAGACGTTCCTGACGGTGTGGCGGGCCGCAGCCGGCTACCGCGGGGACGGTGCGGCGGTGGGCTGGCTGTGGTCGGTGGCGGCCGGTCGGTTGATCGACGCGCGGCGGCGTGCGTTGGTCCGTCCGCAGAGTGTGGGGGCGCCGGGCGACGACGTGGTGGCGTGGTCTCCGTCGGCGGAGGACGAGGCCTTGGCCGGTGCGTACGACGCCGAGTTGGAGCGTGCGCTGCACCGGTTAGCTCCGGAGCTGCGGGCGGTGTTGCAGGCGACGGTGCTGGATGGCCTGACGGTGCGCGAGGCCGCGGTGTTGCTGGGTGTACCGGAGGGCACGGTGAAGACGCGGGCGATGCGGGCGCGCCGCGAGTTGAGGGAGGCGCTGTCGTGACCGGTTTCCACGTCGACGCCGGGGTGCTGGCGGCGTACGGCGAGGGGCGTCTCGCTGACGTCGACGCGTGGTCGGTGGAGGCGCACCTCGACCGCTGTGGGGCCTGCCGGACGAGCATCGCGCCCGACGCGTCCACGGCCTTGGTGGTCGAGGCGGTCGCGGTAACGCTGGGCAATCGGTTGCCGACACAGGGGCGGGTGCGGCGGGCAACAAGGCGGCGGCGGGTCAGGGTGTTGGTGGGGGCGGGACCTGCGGCGCGGACGGCGTGGTTGCTGTCGGTGGCCGTCACCGGGGTGCTCACTGCGGGGTTGGCGGTCAGCCCGACGGTGGTCCCGCCGTGGCTGCTCCTGCTGGTCGCGCCAGCGCTGCCCGTTGTCGGTACGGCCCTGTCGTACGGGCCGCGAACTGATCCGTTGCACGACCTGATCGCGGGGACACCGCAGGGGGGCCTGAGGATCGTGCTGTGGCGCACGCTGGCGGTCCTCGTGGTCGCGGCGCCCGTCGCGGTCCTGGCCGGCGTGGTGACGGGCATCGGTACGCCGGGGTTGTGGCTGCTTCCCTGTGTCGCGTTGACCGCCCTGACGTTGGCGCTCGGCTCGCTGGTCGAGCCCGCGTACGCCGCGCTCGTGGTGGCGGGGGCGTGGGCGGTGGTGGTGCTGGCGCCGCCGGTCGGCGGTCTGGCGGTCCTGGTGTCGAGCGGCCCGGGATGGCTGGGGGTCACCGCGGTGGCCGCGGTGGTGGTGTATGTGCGTCGGGAACGGGTGGGGAGGCAACCGGCATGAGGACGGTGAGCGTCGACGGCCTGCGGGTCAGCTACGGCAAGCGAGTCGTCTTCGACGACCTGGACCTCGAGCTCGGAGTGGGCGTGCACGGGTTGCTCGGCCCGAACGGCGCCGGCAAGACCACCCTGATGCGGGTCCTGGCCACGGTACTGCGACCCGACCGGGGTGAGGTCCGGCTGCTGGGCCACCACATCGGGAAACCGTCGGCGTTGCGGCAGGCGCGCCGCCAGTTGGGCTACCTGCCTCAGGCGTTCGGGTTCTATCCGCGCTTCACTGTGCGGGAGTTCGTCGAGTACTTCGCCTGGCTGAAGGAGATGCCGCCGGCGCGGATTCCGCTGGCGGTGGATCGGGCGATCGAGCGGGTCGGCCTGCTGGAGCGCGCCGACGACCGGATGAAGCACCTTTCCGGCGGGATGCTGCGTCGCGTCGGCATCGCCCAGGCCATCGTGAACGACCCTCGGCTGCTGCTGTTGGACGAGCCGACCGCCGGCTTGGACCCGGAGCAGCGGGTGCAGTTCCGGGCGCTGCTGCGGGAGCTGGGCCTGGATGCAGTCGTCCTGGTCAGCACACACCTGGTCGAGGATGTCGTGGCGGCGTGCACCAGGGTGAACCTGGTCGACGGCGGGCGGCTGGTATTCACTGGCCTCCCTGATGAGCTGATCGCGGCCGGTGGGGACGGCGACAGCGGCGACTCCCCCATCGAGCGCGGCTACACGGCGGTGCTGCGCGGTGCGCGGACGGCACCGCGGTGAAGCGCGCGCTGAGGGCGGAGCTACGCCGCGGTACGGCGCCCTTAGCCGCTGCGGCGATGTTCGGCGCCGGCGTGTGGATGCTGGCCGTGCACCCGGACGACTGGGCCGGCCGGTGGGCGGGCCTCGCGAACTACCTGCGGGTGTCGCTGCTGATCCTGTGCGCTCTCATGATCGCTGCCGGGGCGTGGCAGTCCGGGCGGGAACGGCGGCGCGACATCGACGAGCTGATCGCCTCCACCCCCCGCCCGGGCTGGCAACCACTGGTGGTGGCCTGGCTCGCCATAACCGTGGCCGGCGCCGCCGGACTGCTGCTCGCGTTCGCCGGGGCGGCGGTGCTGATCGCCCGGGTCGCGACCTACACCGGCGGAGGCTGGTGGTGGACGCTGACCGTCGGTGTCCTCGCCCTGGCAGCCGCCGCCGCAGTCGGCGTCCTCGTCGGCCGGCTCGTACCGCTGCGGGTGGCGGCCCCGATCGCTGGCCTCGCCACATACCTCGGCCTGGCCATTATCACCTACTGGGACGGCACGTCCGCCGCGTGGCTCTCGCCGGTTTACGGCGGCTGGGCGGTGTATTCACTCGTTCCCGGCGGGGTCACCGTGTTGCAAGCAGCCTGGCTGGTGGCCCTGACGGTCCTGCTGCTCGCCGCCGCCGTGCGGCAGCGGCGAGCCGCCCTGCTGGCCGGCGGACTCGCCGTCGCCGTCGCCGTGCCGATCACCACCGGGCCGGGCACCTACCGCCTCCCGGCCGACCCGGCCGCGGTGGAGCTGGTGTGCACGAGCAGCGGCCCGCAGGTGTGCCTGTCCAGGATCAACGCCTTCCTGATCGACGACGTCACCAAGGTTGTGCAGCCGATCCTGGGACGTCTCGACGGGATAGCCGGAGCGCCTCGGCGGGCGGCCGACCAGGCCGCGCAGCCGGCCAGCCAGTCCATCGAACGGGACGACGACACGGTCTGGCTCAACCTCGATTACCAGTCTACGGCGCTGGGCGGCCTGGCCAGCCAGAGAGGCCTGCGGGCGGACTTCCGGCAGGTGACCCGGGCCAGATGTGAGGACCCGATCGGAGTCCGCAAGACCGACCGGCGGGTCTACCGGACCGACACCCTGGCCACCGACTGGATGCTCGACGAGGCAGCCACCCCGGACGACGTGCCCCTCACCAGGCTCCGCGCACTACCGGAGCCGGCGCAGCGTTCCTGGTTCGCCGCCTACCTCGACGCCGCCCACCGATGCGACATCCCGGCGCTGATTCGCCTCGGCGAGCAGCCGTGACCGGCCGCCTGCTCACGCTTCATCTGCGCTCCCGGGGCGCGTCCATGTTCGTGGCCGGTGTCGGCGTCATCATGCTGCTGGCCTGGGCCGCCGGAACATGGCTCGCCAGCCGGCCCTACTTCGACGGGCCCGCCGCCCGCGTCCCCGTGGTCGCACTCGCACCGTTGCTGGCCGCACTACTGCTCGGGCCCACCCTCGCGGGCGCCGACGAGGACCTTGAACGCAGCACACCTCTGCCGTGGCGGGCCTGGCGAGCCGGTCACCTACTCGTCGCCGTCTTCGTCACCGCCACGGCACTCAGCCTGGCCGGACTGCGGGCACCCGACACGTACGGTGCGCACGCACTGGTTCGCAATGCTCTCGGTTGTATCGGACTGGTCGCCGGCGGCGCAGTGCTGCTCGGCGCGCGGCTGGCGTGGCTGCCCGCCTTCGTCTACGTGTGCGCCGTCTACGCCGCCGCTCCACGCCAGACCGGCACCGCCGTTGCTGCTTGGGCCTGGCCGATCCAGCCCTCAACCTCCACAACGTCCCGGCTCGCCGCTGCCACGATCTTCGTCATCGGTGCCGCCGCATACCTGCACCGAGGGTCCCGTGCTTCGGCTAGCCGCCGCTACCCTCCGAGACGCTGATCGGGGGGGGCTCGGCCTTGCGTCAGCCCGGAGTCTGAGCTGCCAGGACGTGACCACTGAGGATCTCGCCGCCGTACGAAGGCAGCCCGTCGCCGTTGTGGACCTGGCCTGATCGGATCTCGGCCGTGGCGGCGCAGGCACGGCCGTACGCTGCGGAAATGGACATCGGATACGCCTGGGGCATCGACCAACCGCCTGATCCCGCTGCGGCCAGGGCCGCCGACACGGACGCGGATGGCCTGACACCGGAGCAGCTGCCGGAGGTACGCGAACTGACCGCGCAGGGCTGGCAGTTGGCCCCCGACGCTCCGATGCTGGTCTTCCTTCTCGCGGTATGGCCCCCGCAGCTGCGCACCTGGGTGCCGGACCGGGCAACCCGCTACGAGACCTGGACTGAGCTGGACCCGAAGACGTACGAGGTGCTGCGGGAGCGGACCGTGCGGTCAAGCTGGGAGTCCCGCAACGAGGTCGAGAACGACAACGATGCCCTGCTGGCGGACGCGGGCATCACCGGCCGGCCTCGGGGCCGGCTGTGGCTGCTGAAGCCGCCGCCCGGGTTCGCCTCGATCGACGACTTCCTCGCCGAACTCAGCCGGCGCGCTGATGCCGCCGGCATCGGTGGGGCGTGCAGCCCGGAGTACGTACGGCTCACCCGGAACGTGCTGCGAGAAGTGACCGCCTGAGGAACCGTGGGCACGGCGGTACCTGCGATTCTAACGGCTGACCGGCACTACCACCCCGTCCTGATTAGACGCAGGACGCTGGGCATGACCAAGACTGTCTTCTGCCCCGCAGACCGGCCGATCCTTGCCGCAGGCAAATGCCACCATCGGCGGGAGGCGCGTCGAGGGCACCGGCGACGGCGCCACCGCCAAGCACGCCGACGGGCTACGCGCGAAGTTCGAACGACTCGTGGCCCCACCAGATCGTGGTCGAACCCGAATCAGGCAATCGAGCGGTTGGGCAGCGGGAAGTTTGGCTCAGCTTTCGGTGACCTCAGCGGTCACGTTGCTGTGTTCGCGGGTCGAAGCTGGTCGGTTCGGGCTGCCGCAGCAATCACGCTGAAGATGCCGGTCAGCGCGAGCGCGATGACGGTGGCCGCCAGTGGATCGGCGATCTGGTTGGCCAGCGGGTACATGTGATCGGCCGCGAACAGCACGTTGGCGCTGCCCGGATCGGGGAGCATGCTCAGCACGTTGTCCAGGGTGTTCACCGTGCAGGCCAGGAGGGCCGGTAGGCTGAGCAGCAGGATCAGCCGCCGTGCTGGCCGTGAGGTGCGGGCGATCCGGTGAGCCATCCAGGTCATCGCCTGCCACACCACGATCAGTCCGATGAGAAACCCGGTGACCGCGCCGGCGAGCACGCCGCGGGGCTCGACCGGGTAGGCGCCGACCGTGACACCAGTCTGGTTGTCGTATCCGGAAACGCGCAGTAGCACCCCGTCTCGGGAGGCCCAGAAGACTCCGTGCGCGCTGTTCACGTCGTCCTGGCTGCTGGCTCCGACCTGGTTGAGGGCGCCGGTGCGCCAGCCCGCGTTCGTCAGTTGCTGATGAACATCGGCCAGGACGGCCGATGTGTCGGTGACCTGCTCGTAGATCCGGCTCCGGCCCATCGGCGCCGGCCGCCCGCCGTTCCAGCCCTCCATCGCGAAATCCTGGAACTCGCCGTACGTGCGGTAGGCGTAGGCCATGTCGAGGAGGTTGCCGCCCGGGAGTTCGTAAGCGGACGAGGCCGGGCGGCCGACCAACTCGTCGCTGAAGGCGGCAAGGTCGGGTTCTTCGGGGTTGGCGAGCGCCCAGACGGCGAGGGCGCCGGCCCCGCTGAGCACCACGGCCACCCAGATCGCTACGAGGCCGGTCGCGAGCCGGCCGATCCAGGTGGGCGGCACGAACCGGTACCGCAGACCGTTCACCAACAGGTGGGCCGCCTCGCCGCGCGATGGCCGGACCTGCCCCGGTTCGGCCGCGTCGAGCAGGGTGGTGAGGATTTCCGGTCCGCGTTCGCGTCGGTAGAAGCCGGGGTACGCCCAGAGCAGACGGCGGTAGGAGCGCTCCAGGTCAGGCATGGCGAACTCCCCCGGTGAAGCCGAACGCCTCGCGCAGCCGGGACGTGGCCACCTGGGCGTTGGACTCGAGCCGTGCCACCGCGGCTTCGAGCGCCGCCCGGCCGTCGTCGGACAGCACGTAGTAGCGGCGTAGCCGCCCACCCACGGCCTCTTCCCGGTCGACGGCGATCAGGCCCTCCGCGCTGAGCCGGTCCAGCGCCGCGTACAGCGTCCCGGCCTTCAGCTTCACCCGCCCGTCCGACAGCTGATCGACGGCCTGGATGATCCCGTAGCCGTGCAGCGGGGTGGCGCGCACCAGCGCGGTCAGGATGAAAAACGTCGGTTCCTGCATCGCCATGATGCGGAACTATAGACCATCTTTATATACAGCTCACCTGAATATAGACGACTGCCGGCGGGTCGGCCCCTCGCGGCGACACGTGCGGCTTCGGCAGATGGCTGGTGCGATAAGGCAGAAAGGGTGGCGCAACCGGGTTGGGCGTTGGGTCTCACTCGCGGGTCAGCCCCGGTGGTAGCGCGTCTTCGTCGAGTCGGACCTGGCGGGCGTTGGCCAGGGGGTCACGTTCGAGGGTGTGGATCAGTTGTTCCGGGCCGCCGAGGCAGGTCCAGGTGTCGTCCCAGAGGGCAGAGACCAGCCATGACCGGTCGGCCGGGAAGAACAGGTCGGGTAGCGCGCCGTGCGGGTGGCGGATGTGCCCACCGGTGCGCCAGGTGAGGGCTTGCTCGGGGCCGGCCTCGACCAGCACGTACGGCCAGTTCCAGTAGAGGAACACCCTCGGAGCGTGCGGGAAGACGACGTCGTGGGCACCGGTGTCGAGGTATGCCAACCACCACGGCTGGTCGGGGGTGTGCGCGCCGAGGTCCTCGACCAGGGCGTGCTCGTAGGCGGCGGCGGTGACTTCGTCGGTCTGGTACGTGGTGGCGTAGGCGTCGAAGACCGGCGGGATGGCGGTGGTGATCGAGACGCCGGCAGTCGTGTTACCAGCGATCCAACCCACGTCGGCGGCGGTCCCGATGCGCCAGTCCCGCCCGTCCTTGCTGATCTGCACACCGCTATTCAAGCCGCTGCAACGACGGCTGGCGTGGGAATCAGCCTGGTCGCGGGAACGGCGGCCGGTGGACCGGCGACCATGGGCAGCCATGCTGTACGCCTGCCGCGCTCGATGGAGCGCTGATGCTCGCAGGTCTCGCACATCGTGTCCGAGGCGCAGGCTGGCGACGGCGGGAGGCTGGGGTCGCCGTGCCCGCGGGGGCCGGGAGTGGGGATGGCTGTGTGTGTTCCGCCGTGATCGTGGCTGAACTTCGAGGTGCCGCCCGCTCTCGCCTTGCGGACGGGCTGGTTGAACGGGCGCGGCCCTGGTGGCCGTAGACCCTGATGCCCGGAGGCGGGGGTATGGCTGCGTGTGTTTCGCCGAGATCGCTTGGCTCACGGTAGGAGATGCCACCCGCCGCTTCGTCGTCTGCGAGATTCGGTAGACCGCTGATGGAGACCCGCGACCTGCGTTCGCATCATTAGAAGATGCCGGCAAACCCGAACCCCAGACGAGGCACATTCGAGCAAACCGACCGACGAAGGAGAGCACGACGGTGGCGAAGCTGTGGATCGGCGTGGACATCGGCAAGACCCACCACCACGTGGCCGCCGTCGACGGCGACGGCCGGCTCGTCTACTCCCGCCGGGTCGCCAACGACGAAACCGCCCTCCTGGCGGTCATGGCGGAGGTGTCGACGCACGGCCGGCCGGTGTGCTGGGCGGTCGACGTCACCACCGGCCTGTCCGCCCTGCTGTTGACCCTGCTGTGGCGGCGGCAGGTCCAGGTCCGCTACGTCTCCGGCACCGTCGCGTTCCACATGGCCGCCGCGTTCGCCGGAGAGAACAAGACCGACGCCCGCGACGCGGTCGTCATCGCCCAGACCATCCGTATGCGCCCCGACATTCCGATCCTGGAACCCTCCGACCGGCTCCTCGCCGAACTCACCGTCCTGACCAGCTACCGCGCCGACCTTGTCGGGCAGCGCGTCGCCACGCTGTTCCGGTTGCAGGAGCTGCTCACCGGGATCAGCCCTGCCCTGGAGCGGGCTGTGGACCTGAACCGGAAGGCCCCGATGATGGTCCTCGCGTGCTGGCAGACACCGGCGGCGATCCGGCACGCCGGCGTTGACCGGATCACCGCCCTGCTCCGGCGCGGGCACGTCAAGAACGCAGTCCAAGTCGCCGAGGCGATGGTCGCCGCCGCCCGGCAGCAGACCGTCAGCCTGCCTGGGCAACGCGCCGCCGCCGTGGTGGTCGGGCAGATGGCCACCGAGATCCTCGCCCTGGAGCAACGCATCGCCGACGTCGACGACCTCATCGCCGACCAACTCGACCAGCACCCCCTCGCGCCGATCATCGGCAGCCTGCCCGGCATGGGACCCCTGCTCACCGCCGAACTGCTCGTCCACACCGCCGGCATGACCGAGTACGACAGCCCCGCGAAGCTCGCCGCCCACGCCGGCCTGGCACCCGTCTCCCGCGACTCCGGCACGGTCTCCGGCAACCATCGGCAGCCTCGCCGCTTCCACCGTCGGCTACGGCACATTATGTGGATGGCCGCATTCACCGCCGCCCGCGAATGCCCCATATCGCGTGCCTACTACGAGAGGAAACGTGCGGAAGGAAAGAACCACAGGCAAGCGATACTCGCCCTCGCCCGACGACGCGTCGACGTTCTTTGGGCGCTTGTCCGTGACCGCAAGACCTCTATCCGGCCGGCGCCAGCGATCCACGCCGCAGCCTGAACCAGCGCGCTCCCGGTCGACGCAACCCCTTCGCGCCGGCCGATCCACCCTGCCCATCAAGATCACCCGGAGTCACATGGAGACTCCTAACCCGACGCTCCGCCGGTGTCCGCAGGCTGATGACCTGCGGCTTTCCTATCGTCCCCGTTGCGTGCCGGTCGCTTCGCGGGCTCGCTGTGATCGCTTGCCGAAGATCAGCTGGAACGTTGTGGGTCCTGCGGGTGCGGGCTTGACGCTGCCGCGAGTCGGGAGCCGAGTCATCCTTCCTCGTCGTCGAGCAGTTCGCGGCGCCATTCCCCGAATCGGCTTCGGAGTGTGTCCAGCGCTCGGCCCGTGACGCCGTACTGGGCGAAGTCGTCGGGGTCGAGCTGGGTGGCTTGTCCGAGGGCGCCGGCGAAGACGCGCGGGTCGAAGCCACGGTCGGCGCGCCGCGCGAGGGCGAGAAGGGCGTCGCGGGTGTAGCGGCCGGATCGGAGCGTGGCGTCGATGTCGATGAAGTCACGGGCGAACGCTCGCCCGTAGAGTGCGCCCATCTTGTTCGCGACCGCGTCGTCCGGGTGCAGTACCGGTCCGATCGCCATGAGGATCGGTTCGTTGGCACGCCAGTCCACGCCGAGTTCGACCTTGGAGACCCGCACGCCGTCGGTGACGGCCAGCCGGGCGAAGGTGTCGTACTGCCGCTCGGTCTCGACGGTCAGGCCGTCGTCTCGGTAGGCGTGCACGACGGCGGCGACCGCGTCGGTGAAATCGCTGCGGCGGTCCCAGGCGGTGAACAGGTCGACGTCCTCGCTGGGCCGCTCGACGAGCCCGGCGGCCTGGACCGCGTAGCCGCCGGCCAGCGCGAAGCCGTATCGATCGGCCGCCCCGAGGCCGGTACGGGCGAGGCGTTCGTGGAAGGGGTCCACCGCTACGCCGCGTTGTTGCGGGTTGCGGCGAGTTCGGGGAAGGCTTCCTCCCAGCGCTGGCGGAGCTGGGGTGGCAGCCAGAGGGTGGGCCAGAGCCGCCGGAGGAGGTCGGCGTCGAGCCAAGTGTGCAGATCCTCGACCGTGGCGGCTTCGGTGAGCACCACCTTGTACATGCTGGACAGGCGTGCGGGCCGGTTCAGGTCGTACTCGGCGTGCCCGGACCAGTCGAGATGACGTGGAAGCGTCACCGTGCCCCCGGTCGGGCCGTGCAGCGCGGCGAGTGCTTCTGCCACCACGTAGGGCTTCCGGTCACCGTAGGGCCGGTAGTCCGCCGGCGGCTGGGGTGCTGTCCGGCGCCGGCTGAGGTTTGTCGCCCGCCGAACTTCCGGTCGGAGCGCCTGACGGATCGTCTCCCGGCTGTACCCGGTGACCCGCTGCAGATCCACCGGCCGCCAGCCGGCCTCGTGAAACGCCCGCAGCTGCTCGTCCCGCTCGGTCAACGCAGCCGCCCGCATCGCCTCGTACCGGGAGACAACCGCCTGCAGCTCATCCTCGGAGAACCGGCCCATGCCCGCAGCCTACTACGCTAGGCCCAGCACGCTTGGTGTCTTTCCATGGAGGGCGATGCCCTCAGCGCGGACCGCCCGGCCCGACCAAGCCCGTTTCGTAGGCGACGATGACCAGTTGTGCCCGATCGCGTACCGCCAGCTTGGTCAACAGTCGTCCGACGTGTGTCTTGACGGTGGCCAGGCTGAGATGGAGCTGCTCAGCCAACTCCGCGTTGGACAGGCCGCGGGCGATCAGTGTGAGCACCTCCCGTTCTCGCTCGGTCACCTCCGCCAGCCGCCGTGGCAGCGGCCGGGCCGGCTCCGGCCGACGCGCGAACTCGTCGATCAGCCGGCGGGTCACCGTCGGCGAGAGCAGCCCTTCGCCGGCGGCCACCACCCGGATGCCGGTCAGCAGGTCCGCCGGTGGGGTGTCCTTGAGCAGGAACCCGCTGGCTCCGGCGCGCAGTGCGCCGTAGACGTACTCGTCCAGGTCGAATGTGGTCAGGATGACGATGCGGGTGCCGGCGGTGGCGGGGTCTCCGCAGATGCGTCGGGTCGCCTCGATGCCGTCCATTTCTGGCATCCGCACGTCCATCAGCACCACGTCCGGGCGGTGCTCGGCGGCCAGCGCCACGGCCTCCACGCCGGTGCCCGCCTCACCGACTGTGGTGAAGGTCGGGGTCGAATCGACCAACAGTCGGAAGCTGCCGCGCAGCAGCGCCTGGTCGTCGGCGATCAGCACCCGGATCACGCGGTCACCCGGTAGGGCAGGCTGGCGGTAACCGTGTAGCCGCCGCCGGAGCGCGGCCCGGCGCGGAACTCGCCCCCGTGCAACGTCACCCGTTCCCGCATGCCGATCAGCCCGTGCCCCTCCCCGCCGATCAGGACCGGACGGCGGCCGTCATCGGTCACCTCGATCCTGACCTCGCGATGCGTGACGGTCACCGTTGCCCTGCAGGTGGCCGGTGCCGCGTGCTTCACGACGTTGGTCACCGCCTCCTGCACGATCCGGTAGACCCCCAGACCCACCGACTCCGGCACCGCTGCGGCTGGTTCCTCCTGCCGTACGTCGAGCCGTACGTCGACACCGGCGATCGCCGCCTGTCGGGCCAGCGCGGGCAGTTCGTCCAGCCCTGGCGTCGGGGCGTACGGGGTGTCCTCGCGCAGCGCGCCGAGCACCCGACGCACGTCGGTCAGTGCGTTGCGGCCGGTCTCCTCGATCACCCGCAGGGCCGCCCCCGCCTCGCCGGGATCGGTCGCGGCGACGTGGTTGGCGACGGCCGCCTTCACGACGATGAGGCTCAGCGTGTGCGCGACGACATCGTGCAGCTCCCGGGCCACCCGTAACCGCTCCTCGGCGGCGGTCCGGCGGACCAGGTGCTCGCCCTCACGGGCGGCGACGGCACGCCGCTCGCGGACCAGCCAACCGATCAACCATGCGGGCGCGATCATGACGGTGGCGTAGACGACCCCGCCGGTTCGCGACCAGAGGTCGCTCTCGGTCAGCACCAGGGCGACGCTCACCAGAGCGAGACAACCGGCGGCACACAGCAGTGACCGACGCGTCTGCGTCGATACGGCCACCGTGTAGAAGGACAGGCCGATGGCGAGCCCGGGCGCGGCGGCGGCATAGTTGGGAATCACGCCGGTGATCAGGGCGACGGTGGCCACGGAGCTGATCACGACGGCGACGATGATCGGCCACCGTCTCCGGACGGCCAACGGCAGCCCGAGAGCGAACCCGACGAGCACCGACACCCAGAGCGGTTCGCGCACACCACCGTGCAGCGGCGATTCCAGCGCCGCGTACGGGCCGAGCAGCCCGCCGACCGCCACGGCGAGCACGGCGTCCACGATGGCCAGTTCCACCGGCCGCAGCCGCCGGGTCAGCAGGAGGGCGGTCACCTGTCGAAGCGTATCGGCGGGCTGGTTCGGCCGCGTCCACCTGCGGGTGGTCATCCTCGGGTAGGACGTCCAGGCTCGTCCCGGACCCGGGCTCCGCCCGGGGGAGGGTCAGAAAGTGCCCGCGCCGGCACGACGCGCGGTACCTGCCGGAGCGTGCACCCTGACGGTCATGACCACACAGACGGTGACCTTGACAGGGCTGTGCGCGGTGTACGGCACCGGAGCACGCCGGGTGACGGCGCTCGACGGCGTGACGACCAGCTTCGCCAGCGGCACCTTCACGGCCGTAATGGGCCCGTCGGGCTCGGGGAAGTCCACCCTGCTGCACTGTGCGGCCGGTTTGGACAAGCCGACCGCGGGGACCATCGCGATCGACGGCAGGCGCCTCGACGACCTGAGCGAGGACGAGCTGACCCGGTTGCGCCGCGATCGGATCGGTTTCGTGTTCCAGGCGTTCAACCTGGTGTCCACGCTGACCGCTGCCGAGAACGTCGAGTTGCCGCTGCGTCTGGCGAGGCGTCGTCCCCCCGCCCGGGACGTCCTCGCCGCGCTCGACGCCGTGGGACTGGCCGACCGGGCCGGGCACCGGCCGAGCGAACTGTCCGGCGGCGAACAGCAACGCGTCGCCGTGGCCCGAGCGTTGATCACCCGCCCCGCGGTCGTCTTCGCCGACGAACCGACCGGGGCACTGGACAGCGCGGCGTCACAGCAGATCCTCCGGCTGCTGCGCGCACTCGTTGACGACCACCGGCAGACCGTCGTGATGGTGACCCACGATCCCACCGCCGCCGCGTACGCCGATCGGGTCCTTCTCCTCGGCGACGGCCGCATCGTGGACGAGCTGGCCAGCGGGATCACCGCCGCGGTCGTCGCCGCGCGGATCGCCGAGCGGGAGACGGTCCCGGCGGAGAGCGTCGTGGAGTCGTCGTGCTGAGCATCCGGCGGTCGGTCGGTGCCTTCGTGGCCGTTGCCGTCGGCGTCACCCTGGTCGATGTGGCCACCCTGCTGCTGGCCTCCGGCCGCCCGCAGGTACCCGACCGGCTCGCGTACGCGGCAGTCGTGGTGCAGAGCCCTGAGGCCGGTGCGCCGGCCGACTCGTTTGCGCCCACCCGGCCGTGGTCGGCCGCCAGGACAGCGGAACTCACCAGCAGGCTGGCCGAGGCGCCGGGCGTTACGGCGGCAGTGCCGGACCGGACCTTCTACGCCCAGGCGCTCGTCAACGGCCGGCCCCCGGCCACCGAGGCGCAGCGGGAGGACGCTCACCAGGGGCACGGCTGGTCCAGCACCCGGCTGGGTGGACTTCGTCTCACGGCCGGCGAGCCGCCCCGGCGGGCCGGCGAGGTGGTGGTCGACCGCGCGCTCGGGCTGCCTCCCGGCGGGCCGGTCACCCTGCTCACGGCGGCGGGCCCGCAGCCCTACATCGTCACCGGTCTGGTCGATGCGCCCGGTGTCTACGTCGCGGACGAGGCCGCGGCCGTGCTCGCGCCCGGCGTCCGGGCCATTGGCCTGCTGATCGCTCCGGGCGCCGATCCCGAGGCGATCGCCAAGGCGGCTCGCGGTGTCCTCGGCCGCGACGGGCGGGCGCTGACCGGGGACGGCCGCGCCGCTCTGGAGCCTCGGGGGGATGCCCGCACCCGCTGGATCGGCATGCAGGTGCTCACCGCCACGGCGGCTCTCGCGAGTTTCGTCACGGTCTTCGTGGTCGCCTCCACCTTCGCGTTTACCGTCGCGCAGCGTCGCCGTGAGCTGGGCCTGCTACGCGCCGTCGGGGCCACCCCCCGTCAAGTCCACCGCATGGTCCACGCCGAGGCGCTCGTCGTCGGCGCCACGGCCGGACTCACCGGCCTCCTGGCCGGCGCAGCGCTCGCCCCGGTGTTGGGCGGGCTGCTCGTCGACGTCGGCTTCGAGCCGGCGACCTTCCGGGTCCGGTACGAGCCCTGGCCGGTCGCGGTGTCGATCGTCGCCGGTCCGATGATCGCGCTGCTGGCCGTCTGGTCGGCGTCGCGCCGAGCGGCACGCGTGCGCCCGCTGGAGGCGTTGCGCGAGGCGGCGGGGGAACAGCGGCCGATCGGACGGCTGCGAGTCGCCACCGGGGTGCTCCTCGTCGCGGCGGGGCTCGCCCTCAGCCTTGGCACGGCGACCGCCGACCAGGCCCGCGACGCTGCCACGTTCGCCCTCTACGCGGTGATGGCCCTGGTGGCCGGCGCCACCGTGTTGGCACCGGCGGCCGTCGGCCCTGTGGTGCGGCTGCTGCGGTCGCCGGTGCGTCGACCGGGTGGTGCAATCGGGATGCTGGTCCGGGCCGGGGCGTCGACCGCGACCCGGCGCACGGCGTCGATCGCCGCCCCGGTGCTGCTCACGGTTGCGTTCGCGGTGTTGGTCTCCGGGATGGTGCGCACCACCACGGCCGCCTACGCGGCGAGCCGGGCCGACAACGTGAACGCCGGCTGGGTAGTCGTGCCCGACCGCGCACCGGGCCTGTCGGACCAGGTCGTCGCGGCGGTTGGGGGGACCGCCCTGCTGCCGACGACGGTCTTCGAGAGCGACTCGGACTCGTCGCCGGCGAACCAGCCGTTGACCGCGCTCGGCGTGGACCCTGCGGGCTTCGCCGCTGCCAACCGGGCGCTCACCGTGGTTGCCGGCTCACTGGACGACCTGAGCGGTGGTGACACGGTGGTCCTTCCCGCCTCGGCGAACCGGCAGCCGTCCGAGCCGTACGCGTTGGTCTTCGCCGATGGGGAGGTGGTGTCGCTGCGCGTCGTCGCGGTCGTCACCGACGACTCGATCCCCGGCGACCTGCTCCTGCCCCGGTCGATGGTCCGGTCGCACGACCCCTCGGCGCTCACCTCCGCGGTGTACGTCCAGAACCGGGTCGACCCTCCGGCCGGAGCGCGGATCGTCGACGTGGCCGGGTGGGCGGCCGAGGCGGACCGCGCCGAGGACCGCCTCGTCTGGCTGTTCACGCTGCTGCTGATAGGTGTCTCGGCCGGCTACGGGGCGGTCGCGGTGGCGAACACGCTGCTGATGGCCGCCGCCGGCAGGGTGGCCGACCTGCGGCTGATCCGGCTGGCCGGAGCGACCCGCAGGCAGGTCATCTGGCTGGTCACGGCCGAGTCCGCCCTGGTGGTGCTGATTGGCGCTCTGCTCGGCGGGGCTGTCGCGTTCGTCGGTCTGCTGAGCGTCCGTGCCGGCCTCGCCGAGCAGGCCGGCGTACCGGTCGACCTGGTGGTGCCGTGGTCGGTGGTCGGCTCGGTGGTGGGGCTCTGCCTGCTGCTGGCGGTGCTGGCGAGCGCGTTGCCGACCTGGCGGTCACTGCGTCACCGCCCCGCGCGGTCCCCCGTCGGCATCATGGGGTGAACCCGTGGCGAGCTTGGCTGCGCGTGCCAAGTGGTGCTGACCGACCCAGGCAATTCACTGAGCGGCGTTGGGGCTAATAGCCGGGGCCGATGTCAATGTCGGGGTCCTGGTTGGCGAGGCGTTCCTGGCGAGTGAGGTCTTCAAGCCGTTGCCGGAAAGTCGGGAAATCGCTGATGTTCCTCGTCGGGTCAGTGCGGAGTGAGAAGTCTCGCCGTAGCGCCGCGATCTTGATTCTGAGGTCGTCGTGGGCTGCGGAGTCGTCGAGGCTGCTCTCGATCTCGCGCAGGCGGCTGTCGGCGACAGTGCGACTTGCGCCGTCTTGATAGTCGTCGAGAAATCCGCGGACGATGCGTCCCATGCGCTTCTCGCGACGGCGTTGGGTTTCGCTGACCGCGGCGTCTTCGAGCAGGTCGGTCAGGTCGCTCAAGAGCGCGATGAAGTTGTCCTCCAGGGTCTTAACCTCTGCTGGGCGTCGGCCGTCACGTGGGATGTGGTTGAGATAACTGACAACTTCGCGGGCGAAGCCGACCTTGTCGATATTCGCGTCGAAGGCCTCGGCGAAGCTGTCCTTCAGGCAATCCCACAAGGGGCGGCCTGATTCGAGTCTTGTCTTGAGGCCCGTTTCCTTCAGTTTGGCGGCGTCCTCGTCACTGAGTCCTAGCAGTCGGGTGGCGTAGTTCCGCGCGGCGTAGACCGCAATGCGTGCAGGGATAAGATCCTCGATCTCGGTGACGTCCCCGGACTTGGTGGAAGCGGCCACCCTGATGTCATCGGGTGCCGATGCTGCGCGATTGGTGGCCCAGGTGTCCAGGCAAACGACGAACTTCCCGTCGAGGACCGGCTTGCGGTTCGCCTCGCTGCGCCTCAGCTTGCCGACGGCCCTTCGACCGGCGTCGTCACCGTCGAGGAGCGCTACGCACGGGGGCTTGATCGGGTCGCGGCCGCGGGCGAGGTAGGCGATGTAGGGGACGCTGTCGGCGCTGCCGGCGGGCACGATCGTGACTTCGTTGAGGTCCAGCATCCGGGCGACGTCGGGCCGCCGGACGCGCAGCGCGTTGGACATCCCGGCCAGCATCACCTGGTCGGCGGATCCTTCGACGATGAGGTTCTTGCCACCGATGAAGGCGGTCTCGGCCACGTAGCTGCCCAGGGAGGAGCGCAGGGGCTCGTAGTGGGTGCGGGCGACGTCCCTGACTACGCGGGTGCCTTCTTCTTGAGCGCCCTTGTCGAGGACCCGCAGCCGATCGGCGGCGTTCTTGTTGATCAGGAAGGGTGAGTGGGTGACATAGATGACCTGGTCCGTCCGGCGCCGGTCGTCGGGAATCGCGAAGTTCTCCAGCACGCGCAGGAGGTCCTGCTGGCCGGAGTTCGACAGGTAGGCGTCGGGTTCATCCATGAGCAGGATCTCGTCGCGGTCCTCGGCCGGCCGGTGAGCCCGGAGCTGAACGAAGTAGGCGAGGAAGTGCGTCAGACCCCGGCTGCGTTCGCCGAAGGAGTACTCCGCCCCGGTGCGGTCGCGGATGGTGAACACGAGCTCCCGCTCTCGGGTGGTAACACGGAGTTTGAAGTCGTTGTCCTGGCTCCACCACCGTGAGAGGTTGAGGTGTCGCGCCAAGCTCTCATTGATCTTGCCCTCAAGGCCGCTAACTTCGCCCTCCTTGCCTTCGTTGATGGCCTTCTGGAGCTCCTTAAAGATGCTCTCGTCGATGCGGGCGACATCGACGAGTAGTTTCTTGGCTAGGGCTTGCGCGTTACGTTGAAGTGCTTGCTCGCGGCTGTCCGCTGTCGAGGTCGGGCGACGGAAGAACGACCACAACCGCCGGCCCCACGCCGTTGTGTCGGCGTCGTCGTCGGCATCGATTTGCTCGGCGGCTTCCAGGAACTCACCACGGAGGCGGCGGTCAGCGAGGTTGCCCAGCCGGCCACCCCACAGCGACGCGATCGGCACGCTGTCGGGAACGGCGATGCTGGTGGAGAACCGCAATACCTGCGGCAAGATGCCTTCGAGCGCCTTCACCTCGGCCGGATCGTCAAGCTCGACGACGGTCTCGTCCGCCACGATGAAGGGAGACCCTTCCCCGGGCCGCATAAACAGGAACGTCTCGCCCACGGCCCTGGTCACGTCGAGTGTCGCCAGCAACTCGGACTCCGCCTGCCGGGTGACCATGAAGACAGCGCCCACGTCAGGTATCCGGACCTCGTCGGTCTCGACCGAGAACAGCTGCGAGTAGCGACAGAAGTCGCTACGCGTCACCTCACGCTCACCCATGACGCACTCGATGGCGTCCAGCAAGTGGCTCTTGCCCGACTCGTTCGCTCCGACGATCGCGGTGATCTGGGGGTCGACGTCGAGGCGCACATGGGGATACCAGCCCTCCGGCAGGATCTCCCACGTCGCACGCTGAGCCTTCTCGTTCGCGCGGCGCTCATAGTCGAAGTTGAAGGACTTGAAAAACCTGACGTACACCCGCGTGAGGCGCACCGGCCCTTCTCGGCATCCCATGTGACCTGGCACCACACGCCAGCCACGTACGAGAAACCTAGCGGGGGCGTACGACAGAAGGGCAGAGCTGCCCCTCTCGGGCCCCCACCGGATCGATACGCGGGCTGAAGGGGCCACCGCGGTCGTTCTGCTTGTACGGCGTCGGTGCGCAACACCCGAGCACCAATTGGTTCGGGAGTGGCCTCACAGGACGAGGCGCAGTGGGCCGGTTCGGCGGCTCTGCCGGTACAGAACGCCACGCGCAGCCGTGTCAGCTTCATCGAGCATGCTTGGCCCCTTATGGTCTGGAGATGCAGCGATGGGATTCGCTCAATGAGCGGCAGCTCGACCTGCTTCGCCGGATCCCACAGCGGCGATGACCTCAGCGGCCCGGACGGCGTCGAGTACCGCCGGTCGGCGCGTGCGCTCAAGGACCGGAACCTGGTGACGGTGACACGCAAGGCAGGGGTGTGGAGGGTGTGCTCGACCGATGCCGGCCACTTCTACCTTGTGTCAAGCTCCGGGTTGATGGAGAGTTGGTTAGCTGGTTTTCAGGGGTCCGGTGACCGGCTGGGGCATCGTGTGTAGGGCCTCGTGTTCGGCGGGTGGGATGTGCCCGAGCTCGCCGTGCAAGCGACGGTTGTTGTACCAGTCGATGTACTCGACGGTGGCCATCTCCAGGTCATCGAGCCCGCGCCACGGACCTCGGTTGCGGACGAGTTCGGCCTTGTACAGGGAGTTGTAGGCCTCGGCCATCGCGTTGTCGTACGAGTCGCCCTTGGAGCCGACCGAGGCGACGGCGCCTGCCTCGGCGAGGCGCTGGCTGTAGCGAATCGCTCGATACTGACCGGTTTCAACCAGTCGTTGCAACACGACTATCCTGAATGGACGATAACAGATCGTTAAGGGCTTCACCGGGCGTTCTCCACCCGAGTGCCTTGCGCGGCCGGCTGTTCAATGTTGCCGCCACCGCCTCGAGTTCGCCGGTGTTCCAGCGGGCCAGGTCCGTAACTTTGGGAAAATACTGCCGGAGCAGCCCGTTGGTGTTCTCGTTCGTGCCGCGCTGCCACGGACTGTGCGGGTCAGCGAAGTAGACCTGCACGCCGGTGTCGATCGTTAGCTTCGCGTGCTGGGCGAGTTCCTTGCCGCGATCCCAAGTGAGCGTGCGACGCAACTGCTCGGGCAGGGCGGTGATCGTCGCGGCGATCGCTTCGCGGACGGCTTCGGCGCCGTGCCCCGCCAGGGCCGGGCCGTTCTTCGACCGCGCTTCGACGCCCCAACCGTCCATACGGGGCAGGTGCAGCAGCAAGGTGAAGCGGGTAGTTCGTTCTACGAGGGTGCCGATCGCGGACCTGTCCAGCCCGATGATCAAGTCACCTTCCCAGTGCCCCGGCACGGCCCGGTCCTCGACCTCGGCCGGCCGCTGGCTGATCATCACTTCCGGGGTGACCATGCCGTCGCGGCGTTGCCGGGCCCGGGCGCGCGGCACCCGCAGTGCCCGGCCGGTGCGCAGACACGCGACCAGTTCACGCTTCAGCGCGCCCCGGCCCTGGATGAACAGCGATTGGTAGATCGCCTCATGCGAGATGCGCATGGACTCATCATCCGGGAAGTCGAGCTTCAACCGGTTGCTGATCTGTTCCGGGCTCCAGGCGGTGACCCAACGGCGGTCTTCCCGGCGGGGCTTGTTGCGTCCCTTCCAGGCCCGAGCCGTCGGCCCGGCCACGAGCTCGCCGCCGGCCCGGCGCACCGCCC
Source organism: Micromonospora sp. DT62 (assembly GCF_049847285.1). Taxonomy (NCBI): domain Bacteria; kingdom Bacillati; phylum Actinomycetota; class Actinomycetes; order Micromonosporales; family Micromonosporaceae; genus Micromonospora; species Micromonospora sp. DT62. The sequence continues at coordinate 720 of NZ_JBNCOB010000041.1, read as the reverse complement.
CGGACAGTCGGTCCTGCACGTACTCGCGCAGCCGCGGATTGGACACCAGCTTGGCGGTCTTCGGACGCTTGGCCGCCTGCTGCGCCTTCCACTGCGCCACCGTGGCCCGATACTCCTGCTTGCCGGCCCGGGTCGCCGCGTTGCGCCGCAACTCACGCGAGATCGTCCCCGCATCGCGTCCGATCCTGCGGCCGATTTCCCGCACGCCCGTGCCCTGCGCCCGCAGCAGCGCGATCTCCTCGCGTTCGGCGAAGGACAGATAGCGGCCCGAAGGCTCGTCCAGGCTGATCGGCGGCATGCCGCCAGCGTGACGAAACCACCGCGCCCCAACCGGCCACGACACGCCAACGGCAAGCGCGGCCTCGACCGTCGTGATCCCCGTCGCGATCAGCCGCCAGAACTGCCGCTGCACAGCGCGCGAAGGCTCAGGCCGACCCGGCGACCGCATCGGCGCCCGCAGCGCCCGGTCCGCGGCCCACTGCCTCCGCGCCCCTTCCGGCACCTGCTCCAGCTTCATGTTCCTGCCCATGCACACCTCCGCGATCAAGGTGTTGCGACGGCCGGTTGAAACCGCCCTGGACTCCCCTGTCTGAGTGATGGACCAGTTTGCGCAGGTCAGCGCCTTGATGTTCGCGGCGCCAGATCGCCATTTTCAGCGCGTCGAGCGCCAGATCCGTGTAGAGCGACGTGGACACCTGCCAGCCGACGATCATGCGGGAG
>NZ_JBNCOB010000040.1:0-34552 GCF_049847285.1 Micromonospora sp. DT62 | reverse complement strand
ACACACGATGACCCAGCCGGTCACCGGCCCCCTGAAAACCAGCTAACCAACTCTCCATCAAACCCGGGGCTTGACACTTAGTTACCAAGACCCGCCGAGACAGCGCCCAAGAGACTTATTGCTGTGCAAGCGAAACGAGGGAGAGCCTCCGTAGGGCGCCTCCATCCTTGACCCTGACCGTCCCTTGATCAACCAACGGCTTTAGCGCTCTGATGACATGCTCCGGCCGGTACACGGTCTCGAACAGCGAGAAATTTCGCAGGGCTTCTACTTGCATCTCTCCGCTTTTTTGCAGTTTTTGAACTAGTAGTCGGGCTAGCGGCCCGAGCTGTGGTTGATCAACGTCGAACAACGCCTCGGCCTGCTCATCGCGTGGATCGCGGAAGCCGACCCCCTGCGCACGGTCGACCTCCCAGAGGCTGTCCTTCATCTTCTGCACCCCAAGTGGGTGTCCGGTACCAAAGATGAGGTAAAGAGGTTGCCCCTTCCTAGGGATCAACTCGAAGTCCAACAGGTACGAAAAACCTGCCTCCTGTAGGGCTTTCCGGTAGCAGGTCAGGATGTGTCGGCTCTTCGCGCCAGGAGCTAGGTCCACGACCGCTCGCCACTCGGGGTTGCCACCGAAAACCTCATCCCCGGCTTCACCGAGATTGGTAACGAAGCGGACGAAATGTTGCGGGAAGAGGGTAATGATTACTTCGCTAGAAATATTCGCAGCAAGCCGCTGCAAGAGCTTGTACGGCACTGGCGCATTACCCCAGGAGTCAAGGTTAGCGAAAATCGGCTGGCCCCAAGCGTTCATCTCATCGAGGGTGGCCTCAAGGTGCGTGGCACACGTACCCTTGACAGTCCTTACAGGCATCGCATCTCTCGATCGAGGCCGCTCAGGGAAGGCTTTTCTAAGCGTATCCCCCAGCATGTCGATGCATCGCTGATCATCGTCGATGAAGACAAACCGGGCGACACCCTTGGTCGCCGAAACCTTGTCAATGAGCGCTCGCATAGCAATGACAGGCGAGCCCGGCTCCCCACCGCTGTACACGCCAGGGCCGGAGAAGCCCTCAGCGTAGGTGACCGACGGGTACGCGTTAGCGCCAGCCAGGAGGATTGGGAACCACCGTTCAAGATAGCGGCGATAGATGTTGTGCTTGGCGACCGTGTGCGGCTCGCACAGCCATGGCACCTCACCGTTGACAGGCATCAGCCCTCCCGACTGCCGAAGGTCCGCATCAGTGTCTCATCACGGCCCCGCTTTGTGGAACTCCCGAGAGGGCTGCGGTATCACCGACTAGCAGTTTCCAGCCGGTTGGCGCTCCTATTGCGGGCTACCGGCATCTCTGAGTGCTCGCGTCCGTCGAGATCACGGCCGCCAGCCTTCGGCGTGCGGCCGCCCCACTGCTTGAAGAAGAAGGCTGTCCTTGCTGCGGCGCATTGGTCTCGTAGCGCTCGCACCCATTCCGGATCCACGGGACGGCAGTTGCGCCCGGACTCACCGCCGACGATGAGCCAGTCGATGCCAGTTAGGTCCAGGTCAGCAAGCGGGCCAAGCAGTGGCTCTGCAGAGACGAAGCGCACGGCGGCGGGAACCCGCCGCAAATGATCAATGCGCTCCACCTCGCCGGCGCCCTCCACGCTGACACCCATCCACACGTTCGAGGGCCAGGCAAGCTGATGCGCCACCTTTGCCAGCCTTGCCGCACGTTTCGTGAGCAGCTGGTACGTGTGTCGAGGGGTCTCCCGCATGACCTCGAACACCTGCTGCACGTAGCTCAACGGCACCCGAGCGTGGAACAGGTCAGACATCGAGTTGACGAACACGAGCCGTGGGTCTCGCCACCGCCGAGGAATGTCTAGCGCGTCCGCGTGGACAGCCACGCCGAAGCCGGGGCCAGAGGTTCGTGGATCGCCATCGGTCTGGTACTTGGCTGATCCCATGGCCTTCAGCCGCTTGGCCAAGGCAAGAGCGTAGCAATTGTCACATCCCGCAGAGATGCGGTCACATCCTGTCGTGGGGTTCCATGTGGCTTCTGTCCACTCAATGGCACTTCGATCAGCCACCTCCTCACCTCCTTTGATCTAGACATCTTGTCGAACATCCGTACGGCACGGAAGGGCTACGCGCTGACGTGCCAGCCGATCTCCGGGGACCGCCGTGCCGCCCATCAGCGCCTCACGCGCTTGCACGGTCATGTTCGTCGTTCGTCCCAGACCACCAGCGGTTCTGCCAAACCTCTGATCTTGACTGCCCAAGCAGCCAACGAGTCAGATGGGTCAGGGCGCCCGAGGCAACGAGGCACCGGGGCTGCGACAGGGCAGTTGGAGTGAACCGAACCCTCACTGAGACCGAAACTGAGACCACAAGCGGAACGCCCGGTGCGATCCTCGCGGACCGACCGGGCGTTCTCGCTGTTCACGAGCGGTGGCGGCGGGATTTGAACCCGCGGAGGGCGTAAACCCTCACACGCTTTCGAGGCGTGCTCCTTAGGCCACTCGGACACGCCACCGCCGAGAAGGGTACATGACCCCGGGTTCGGACGCCGAACCGGTGCGCCCCGGGGCGGCCTGGCAGGATCCTTGCCATGAGTACGCACATCGGCGCGAAGCCGGGAGAAATCGCCGAGCGGGTCCTGATGCCGGGCGACCCGCTGCGGGCCAAGTGGATCGCGGAGACCTACCTCGAGGGCGCGCAGTGCTACTCGACGGTCCGGGGCATGCTGGGCTTCACCGGCCGCCACAACGGCGTCGAGGTCTCCGTCCAGGGCTCCGGCATGGGCATGCCCTCCGCCTCCATCTACGCCCACGAGCTGATCAACGAGTACGGCGTGAAGAGCCTGATCCGGGTCGGCTCCTGCGGGGCGCTGACCGAGGACCTGCGGCTGCGCGACGTGATCGCCGCGATCGGCTCGTCCACCGACTCGAACATGAACCGGATGCGCTTCGACGGGCTGATCGACTACGCCCCGGTGGCCGACTTCGGGCTGCTGCGTACGTCGGTCGAGGTGGCCGAGCGGCGCGGCATCACGATGCGGGTCGGGCCGATCCTGGCGGCGGACGCCTTCTACACCGACCGCCCGGACCTCTACGACAGCCTCGCCGACTACGGCGTGCTGGCAGTGGAGATGGAGTCGGCGGCGCTCTACACGATCGCCGCCCGGTTCAAGGCCCGCGCGCTGACCCTGCTGACGGTCAGCGACCACATCAAGACCGGCGAGAAGACCACCTCCGAGGAGCGGGAGCAGACCTTCAGCCAGATGGTCGAGATCGCCCTGGACACGATCGTCGCCTGACCCTCGTCGGCCCCGACGCCGCCCGCCGTCCGTCCCCGGATGGCGGGCGGCGTCGCTGTGTCGTGACCACGGTCACGCCGAGAAACTATACGAACGGTCGTGCTTTTTCATTAGCCTCTGCTCATGACAGTCGACGGACGCGTAGCGCGGGGCGACCGGACCCGCACCGCCGCGCTGGACGCCGCCGTGGTCCTCGCCACCGAGGTCGGTCTGCACGGGCTCTCCCTCGCCCAGCTCGCCGACGCGCTCGGCGTCAGCAAGTCCGGCCTCTTCGCGCACTGGGGCTCCAAGGAGGCGCTCCAGCTCGCCACGGTCGACCGGGCGGTCGAGCAGCAGCGGGAACGGGTCATCGAGCCGGCCCTGCGCGTCCCCCGGGGCGTACGGCGGCTCTGGGCGCTGCACCAGGCCCGGATCGACTTCTTCGCCGCCCGGGTGCTCCCCGGCGGCTGCTTCTTCGCCAGCGCCGACTTCGAGTACAACGCGCGTCCCGGCCCGGTCCGGGACCGGCTCGCCGAGGTGTTCGGCCGCTGGACCGCGTTCCTCGAACAGCTCGTCCGCGAGGCGGTCGCCGCCGGCGAGCTGCCCGCCGACGTGGACGTCGCCCAACTGGCGTACGAGATCGACGCGCTCGGGATCACCGCCGCGATGCGCTCCCGGCTGCTGGACCCCGACACCGCCTACCGGCACGCCCGCCAGGGCCTGCTGAACCGACTGCGGGCACTGTGCCCCGATCCGACCCTGCTACCGGAAGGCATCTCATGAGCCACGCCATCGTCGACCAGCCCGCCGTCGAGTTCGGTCACGTCGCGCACGTCGCGGTGCACTTCGACGACCTCGACGCGTTCGGCCTGCTGCACAACGCCCGGTACGCGGTGCTGCTCGAACGGGCCCTGACCGGGTACTGGGCGGACCACGGTGTCGCGTTCCAGGCCGGCCAGCAGAGCGCACCGGACGTGTTCCACGCCGTCCGCGAGTTCACCATCACCTACCGGGCCCCGGTCACCGGGACCGGCCCCGTGGCGGTGCACTTCTGGCTCGACCAGTTCGGCACCAGCAGCGCCCGGTACGCCTACCGGTTCCACTCAGTCGACGGACGCATCGTGCACGCGGAGGGCCAGCGGTCGATCGTCCGGGTCGACCCGGCGACCCTGCGCCCCGCCCCCTGGACCGACACCGCCCGTGCGGTCGCCGCGAACCTGCTCCGGCCCGCCCCGGCCGACGCCTGAGGGTCAGCGGAAGAAGGCGCGCAGGATGGCGGCGCTCTCCGACTCCAGGATGCCGCCGTAGACCTCCGGCCGGTGGTTGAGCCGGCGGTCGCGCAGCACGTCCCACAGCGACCCGGCGGCCCCGGTCTTGGGCTCCCAGGCGCCGAAGACCACGGTGGACACCCGGGCCAGCACCAGCGCGCCCGCGCACATCGTGCAGGGTTCCAGGGTGACGACCAGGGTGCAGCCGTCGAGCCGCCAGCGGCCGAGCCGTTCGGCGGCCCGGCGCAGCGCCAGCACCTCGGCGTGCGCGGTCGGGTCGCCGGTCAGCTCCCTCTCGTTGCGCCCGATCGCCAGTTCGGCGCCGTCGGGCCCGTAGAGCACGGCGCCGACCGGAATGTCGTCGGCGGCGTCGGGGCCCGCGCCGGCGGGGCTGTCGGGGCCGGTCACGGCGACCGCCAGGGCCCGCCGCATCCACAGCTCGTGCCGCTGCCGCCGGCCGGCGCCGTCCGGCTCGGCCAGCCCCTCGTGGGCGCCGGGCCCGACCCGGCCCGCCGCGCCCGGGGTCGGCTGACCGGGGCGTACGGTGCCCAGCGCCGGATCGGTGGCGTCGGCCGGCTCGGCGCCGCCCGTACCGGCCCGGCCCGGCCCGGACGGCTCAGACCTCACGCAACTCCTCGACCTCGTCGGCGCAGCCGAGCACCTGGCACACCTCGGCGGTGACGTCGGCCGGCATCGTGCCCTCCTGCGCGCAGAGGTTGAGCAGCTTCTGCGCGGGGATGCCCAGGTCGGCCAGGAGGTCCGCCTCGCCGACCGGGTCGGCCTCGGGGTCGACGGCGGGCTGCTCGGTGTCGTCGTCGCCGCGGCCGGACGGGCGCGGCTCGTCGGTGTCGTCGAGCCCGGTCACCGAGGTCTTCAGGTCCCCGACCAGCAGGGCGCCCAGCCGGGACTCCTCCGCGTAGGCCGAGTCGGAGCCGAAGACCCGCAGGTCCTCCCCCTCGTCCAGGCGCATGACCACCAGGTACGTGTCGTCGGCCTCGACGAAGAGCAGCGACAGGTCGGCGTCGGGCTCGACGTCGCGCAGCCGGTCGGCGACGTCCTCGATGTCGGTGACCCCCCGCAGGTTCACCTCGGCGGCCGTCCAACCGCTGTCGTCACGTACGACGGCCGCAGCGAAGTACGACACGGTTCCCCCAAAAGAGCCTCGGCAGGCCGACCCGTTACGCGTGCACGTTAGCCGGTCGGGTCGGCAGGCGACCGGTCAACGCCCCGAAGGGCCGGTCAATCCTGGGGAAAGTCTGCCGGTCGTCAGCCGGCGACCCGGCGGCGGGTGGCGATCAGCTCCCGCAGGCGGTCGCTGCGCACCCGCTGCGGCCGTACGCGCTGGCGTACGGCCCGGGCGCCCGCCAACTCGGCGAGGAGCTGCTGGCGACGGCGGCTGCGCTCGGGATCGAGCCGCGGAGTGGTCCAGGCCATAACGCCGAGGGTGCCGAGTTCGGGCGGCCACGTCAAGACGGGATTCGCTGCGCAGCCGGCCCGCGACGCAGCGCAGCCACGGGCCCGCCGGAACGGGTCCCGGGAGGCGGGTCGCGGCCCGGGCGGGACGGGCCGGACCGGGTTCACCAGAGCGGCCAGTCCCCGCTCGACGCCCACCGCACCGTCACGATGGCGGCGGCGATGCTCCACCCGCCGGCGGTGACGATCGCGATCCCGGTGGCCACGCCCCGGTCGCCCGCGCGGACCAGCAGCAGCGCGGCCAGCCAGGCCAGGCCGCCGGCCAGCAGCGTCCACCAGGCGTACCCGGGCACGCTGCGGCCGAGCAGGCCGAACAGGAGCAGCCAGACGGTTGCCCCGGCGGCGCCGGACGCGACGCCCGCGCCGGTGACCGGGTGCGGTTCGCGGTAGGTGGGCTGGGACGGCGGCGCGGACGGGAAGAGCCCCGAGGGGACCCGTGGCGCCGGCCGGAACCCGGCGTCCGGCTCGGGCGGGAAGGCGTACCGTCCGGTCGTCATCGACCCCTCCCCTTCTGCCGCGCACCTCCACCACCGTACCGACTCTGCGAGGATGACCGGATGCCCTCGCCGACGATCGGACGCCGCGTGCGTCCGGCGTACCCGGTCCTGCTGGTGCTGGTGCCGGTGCTGGCCGCCGGCTGCGCGACGACGCGGCCCGGGACGACGCCCGGCGCACCCCGGCCGAGCCTGCCGGCGACGGCCGGGCAGCCCGCGCCGCCGGCCGTCACCCCGACCGGCGCTCCCACCCCGACCGGCGCCGCCGCCCCGACCGGCCCGTCGACCGCGCCGACCCGCGCCGGGCTGCCGCACGTCTTTCCGGTACGCGCGGCGAACGTCGCCTACCACCCGACCCACTCGGCCTACCCGGGGACGGACATCTTCGCCGACTGCGGCGAGCCGGTCGTGGCGGTGACCGACGGCGTCCTCCTCGAGGTCAGCCGGGTCGACCGGTTCGACAGGCGCGGGCCGCGGGGGCCGCACAACGGCGGGCTGTCGGTGTCGCTGCTCGGCGACGACGGGGTGCGCTACTACGGCTCGCACCTGCGCCGCGTCGCCGACGGCATCGACGCCGGGGTGCGGGTGCGCGCCGGGCAGCGGCTCGGCGAGGTGGGTCGGACCGGGAACGCGAACAACGTGTGCCACCTGCACTTCGGCATCTCGCCGCCGTGCACGGGCCGGGACGGCTGGTGGATCCGCCGGGGCGCGGTCTGGCCGGCGCCGTACCTGAACTCGTGGCGGCGCAAGGGCAACAAGGAGCCGGCCGCCGAGGTGGCCGCCTGGCACCGCCGGCACGGCTGCCCGAAGGCGCCGCCGACCGCCTGACGACCCGCTCCGGTTTGTCGTCATCAGCGCTTCATCGCTGGGAAACATTGACGGAAGTCTCGGCCCTGAGCTAGCGTCCCGTCGCAAGAGAGCGCTCTCTGAGATTACTTTCCACACAATTCGCTCGCCGAACGCGCCCGTCCCCGACCGGCGCTCCCTGACCGGAGGCACTGTGACACCTCCTGCGACACGCCGCACCTGGGCCGTGGCGGCCACCTCCGCCCTGGCCCTCGCCCTCGGCGGCCTCGCCGTCGTGACCACCACCCCCGCCCAGGCCGCCACCGTCGGCGCCGGCAGCTACACCACCGACCGCGTGGGCCCCCTGCCCACCGGCTGCGGAGACATGACCACCAACCCCCGGCAGTTCGCCACCGCCGACGCACCCGCCGGGCCGATTCCCACCAACGACTGGTGGTCGTCGCTGCTGTGGAAGCGGACCAACTGCTCCTACAGCGAGCCACTGCACGCGCACCCGGTCTCCTACCAGCCGTCCGGCGACGGCCTCGGCCTCTCGGCCACCTCCACGCCCACGATCAGCGGCACCGCGACCGGCGTCGGCGAGTTCAAGTACACGTACTCCGAGGACATCCGGGTCGGCATCGCGGGGCTGGGCGCCCCGGTCGTCAAGGTCGACGGCTGGACCGACTGGACGGTCACCCCGTACTGGACCGACGGCGCCCGGACCATGCGCGCCACCATCGGCCACGGCCTGCCGTTCGCGTACTTCCGCACCAGCGGCGGCGACGCCCTGGTCAACGCCACCGGCGGCAGCCCCACGGTCTGGTCGAACAGCGGCGCCACGATCGGCTTCACCGTCCGGGGGCACGACTACGTCGCGTACGCGCCCACCGGCGCCACCTGGTCCGTCAACGGTGGCCGGATCACCTCCACCCTGGCCGGCAAGGGCTACTTCTCGGTCGCCCTGCTGCCCACCACCCCGAGCACCGACGCCGCGTCCCGCGCCGGGCTGGCCACCACCTACGGCCAGTACGCCCACGCCCACGTCACCGGCACCCGGGTCTCGTACGCCTACGACCAGGCCACCAGCACCGTCAACACCACGTACGCCTTCACCACGACCGCCCGGGAGGGCACGGCGAACCGGACGGTCGTCAGCCTCTACCCGCACCAGTGGCGGTCGCTGACCGGCGCCACCCCGCTGACGCTCACCTACCCGTCGGCACGCGGCCGGATGAAGGTGCTCACCGGCGTCGACGCGTTCCGCACCTCGATGAAGTTCAACGGCGTACTGCCGGAGGTCCCCGCCGTCGCCACCGGTGCCGGGACGGACCTGACGACGCTGCGCAGCCACCTGGCGGCGGTCCGGGGCAACCCGATGGACCAGCGCGGCGGCGACACCTACTGGACGGGCAAGGGCCTGGGCCGGGCCGCCCGGATCGCCGAGATCGCCGACCAGGTCGGCGACGCCGAGACGCGTACCGCCGCGCTGAACGCCATCCGGGGCACCCTCAACGACTGGCTCACCGCCACGCCCGGCGAGACCGAGGGGGTCTTCCACTACGACCGCAACTGGGGAACCCTGATCGGCTACCCGGCCTCCTACGGCTCCGACCAGGAACTCAACGACCACCACTTCCACTACGGCTACTACATCGCCGCCGCCGCCACCCTGGCCAAGTTCGACCCGACCTGGGCCCGGCAGGACCAGTACGGCGGCATGATCGACCTGCTGATCCGGGACGCGAACAACTACGACCGCACCGACAACCGCTTCCCGTACCTGCGCGACTTCGACATCTACGCCGGGCACGACTGGGCCGCCGGGCACGGCTCGTTCAACGCCGGCAACAACCAGGAGTCCTCGTCCGAGGGGATGAACTTCGCCAACGCCCTCATCCAGTGGGGGCAGGCGACCGGCAACACCGCCGTACGCGACGCCGGCATCTTCATCCACACCACCCAGGCCGCGGCGATCCACGAGTACTGGTTCGACGTGACGAACGAGAACTACCCGGCGGCGTTCGGGCACTCCACGGTCGGCATGGTCTGGGGTGACGGCGGCGCGTACGCCACCTGGTTCAGCGCCGACCCGGAGATGATCCAGGGCATCAACATGCTCCCGGTCACGGGCGGGCACCTCTACCTCGGGCAGTACCCGGCGTCCAACCGCGCCAACTACCAGGAACTGGTGCGCAACAACGGCGGCGAACCGACGGTGTGGCAGGACATCCTCTGGCAGTTCCTGGCGCTCGGCGACCCGGACGCGGCGCTCGCGAAGCTCCGCGCGAACCCCGGGTACACGCCGGAGGAGGGCGAGAGCCGGGCGCACACCTTCCACTGGATCCGCAACCTCGCGGCCCTCGGAACGGTGCACACCCCGGTCACGGCCAACCACCCGCTGGCGGCGGTGTTCCAGCGCAACGGCGCGCGCACCTACGTGGCCAGCAACATCACCGCCGCGCCGCTGACGGTCACGTTCTCCGACGGCACCCGGCTCACCGTGCCCGCCGGGAAGACGGCCACCAGCGGGGCGTACACCTGGAGCGGCGGCACCGCGACCGGCGGGGTCAGCGACACGACGCCGCCCACGACCACCCCGCCGACGACGCCCCCGCCCACCACGGCCCCGCCGACGACCCCGCCGCCCACCACCCCGCCGCCGTCGTCGGACTTCCCCACCCGGTACCTGCTGCCGGGTGGCGGGCTGGCCGCGGCCGGCAGCCCGGCGACCGCCACGGTGGCCGGCGCGGGCGGCGCGAACCGCGACGGCACGCCGACCAACCCGCAGGTGTTCACCGCCACGGGCCTGGATCTGGCGTACGGCGGCGGGCAGACCACGTTCGACCTGTTCCTCGACGCCGGCAACGCGGTCGGCAACGGGGTGCAGGTGCGGGTCTCCTACGACCTGACCGGCAACGGCAGCTGGGAGCGGGTGGAGACGTACCGCTACTTCGCCACCGACCCGGTTCCCGGGTACGAGCGCTACACCCAGCAGAGCGGCCTGCACTCCGCCACCGGCGCCCTCGGCAACCTGTCGAACGGCACCGTGCGGGTGGAGGTCTGGTCGGCGATCGGGAACAACCCGACCACCCTCGGCATCGGCGACAGGTCGCTTGTGAAGCTGCCGCACTCCTGATTCCGTGGCCCTTCGCTGATTCCATGGCCTCCGCGCCGCCGGTCGTCCGACGACCGGCGGCGCGGGGGCGTATTTTCCATGGCATGAGCGCCCGGGACCCCATCGCCGACCTGCGCCGGATCGCCTTCCTCCTGGAGCGGGCGAACGAGGCGACCTACCGGGTCCGGGCGTTCCGCTCGGCGGCCACGGCCCTCGGCGCGCTGCCGGGGAGGGAACTGGCCGAGCGGGCCCGCACCGGCAAGCTCACCGAGCTGTCCGGGGTCGGCGACGTCACCGCCCGCTGCGTGGCCGAGTCGCTCGCCGGCGAGGAGCCGGTCTACCTGCGTCGGCTGCTCGCCACGGAGGGCACGGACCTGGACGAGGCGGCCACCGCGTTGCGTACCGCGCTGCGCGGTGACTGCCACACCCACTCCGACTGGTCCGACGGCGGCTCACCCATCGAGGAGATGGCGCTCGCGGCGGTCGAGCTGGGCCACGAGTACGTGGTGCTGACCGACCACTCGCCCCGCCTGAAGGTGGCCCGGGGGCTGACCGCCGACCGGCTGCGCCGGCAGCTCGACCACGTGGCGAAGGTCAACGAGGCGCTGCCGGAGGGCTTCCGGATCCTGACCGGCATCGAGGTGGACATCCTCGCCGACGGGTCGCTCGACCAGGACGAGGAGCTGCTGGCCCGCCTCGACGTGGTGGTCGGCTCGGTGCACAGCGGCCTGAACGACGACCGGGCGAAGATGACCCGGCGGATGCTGGCCGCGATCGCGAACCCGCACCTGGACATCCTCGGCCACTGCACCGGGCGGATGGTGGCGTCCCGGCCCGCCGGGGTGAAGGGGCCGGGCGACCGGGCGCACCGGCCGCGTACCCGGGCGGAGAGCGACTTCGACGCCGACGCCGTCTTCGCCGCCTGCGCCGAGCACGGGGTGGCCGTCGAGATCAACTCACGGCCGGAGCGGCAGGACCCGCCGAAGCGGCTGATCCGCCGGGCGCTGGAGGCGGGCTGCGACTTCGCCGTCAACACCGACGCGCACGCCCCCGGGCAGCTCGACTGGCAGCGGTTCGGCTGCGAGCGCGCCGCCCTGTGCGGGGTGCCCGCCGACCGGGTGGTCAACACCTGGGACGCCGACCGGCTGGTCGACTGGGCCCGCTCCGCCCGCTGAGGTCCTGGCTGCTCGACCTGGCGGACCGGGCCCTGGCGGACCGGGCCCCCGCCGGCAACCTGCCGGCGACCAGGGGGATGGCAGGCACCACGGACGCTGTCGAGCTGCCCCGTTCACGAGACCGCATCACACGGACGCCGGTGGCCACCGGGCGCGGCCATCACAAGCGACCGGCCATCACAGGCACCGGCCATCACACAGCCCGGCCTCACACGCGGCCCGGCCTCACACACGGCCCGGCCGTCACTGACGGGCGGCGGAGCGGTGACCGCGCCTGGACGGGTGCGAAGCGGCGGCGCGTGAGGCGACGGGCCGCGCCGCTCCTGAAGGTCGCCGGCCCCACGGCATGTCCCGTCACGTTCACGAGTGGAACACCATGGCTGTCAAAGGCGGGCGTTGACACCCATGGTGTTCCACCCGTCCGCCAAGGCGACGGGCGGCAGCCGGGCGACGGGCGGCAGCCGGGCGACGGGCGGCAGGCGGCAGGCGGGCGCCGGGCGGGATCGCTCAGCGGCGGGCAGCCGGCACGGACGGCGCGGCCTGGGCGGCGGCGCCGGCCCGCGCGACGGCAGCAGCTGGCGCGACGGCAGCGGCATCGGCCGTGGTCGACTCGATCACGCCGGCGGGCGCGGACGGCTCGGTGATGCCAGCGGGGGTGGGCCGGCGGCGGCCGATCAGGCCCTGCGAGACGGCGACGCCGAACAGCACGATGAGCGCGCCCACCGGCTGGTGCCAGGTGAGCCGTTCGTCGAGGGCCAGGGCGCCGATCAGCACCGCGAACACCGGCACCAGATAGGTCACGGTGGAGGCGGTGCTCGCCCCGGCGAGCCGGATGTTGCGCAGGTTGATGACGAAGGCGAGGCCGGTGCCGAGCGCACCGAGCGCGAGCACGCTGGCGAGCACCTCGGCCGAGAGGCCGGCCGGGGCGGGCGGCGCCCCCGCCACCAACGGCGCGACGACCGCGAGCTGGGCGGTCGCGACCAGGAGCTGCGCCGCCGAGAGCGAGAGCCCGGAGTGCGCGCTGCCCGCGACGAACTTCTTCTGGTACGGGATGGCGACGCCGTAGCAGGCGGCCGCGCCCAGGCACATGAGCTGCCCGGTGAAGTGGGCGCCGCCCACCCCCTGCCATACCCCGAGCACCACCAGCACCCCGGCGAAGCCCAGCGCCATCCCGACCGCACGGCGCGTGGTGAGCCGCTCGGTGCGGAACACCAGCACGGCCAGCGGCAGCACGATGAGCGGGGTGGTGGCGTTCCAGATGCCCGCGAGCATCGACTCGACGCGCTGCTCGCCGTAGCCGAAGAGGGTGAACGGCACGGCGACGCCGAACGCGGCGGCCACGGTCAGGTGCGCCCACACCCGGGGCTCGGCGGGCAGGCGGTCGCGGAGCACGGCGAGCACCAGCAGCAGGGTCACCGCGCCGGCGGCGACCCGGTAGAGGGTGAGGTGCAGTGGGTGCAGCTCCCCGATGCCGATCTTGATGAACAGGAAGCTGGAGCCCCAGATGGCGGCCAGCGCCAGGAACCCGGGCAGCCAGCTCCGCAGCGCCGCCCGGTCAGGAGTGGAATCCACTGTCACCCCTGACACTCTGCCGCAGCCGTACGACGAAGTCCCGCGACTTTCGGGCGCCGTGTCGACCACCACAGAAACCGCCTACGCTGGTGACGGGTTGGCACCGAGAAGGTGCACGCCGTGGCGATGCCGATGCGTTTCGACCCGCTCGTCGACCTCGACGGCAGGTGGACGACCCAGTTCGCTGACCGGTACCTCCCGTTGCCGGAACTGCCCGATACGCGCCACGAGTGCATCGACGGTTACGACACCGTCGCCAGAGTGGTCGGCGGTCGGCGGCTCTCGGCCGACCTGCCGTTCCCGATCGACTTCGACCCCGCCGATCTGCTGCCCTGAACACGCAGAACGCGTTCGACAACCCGGCGGTGCCCTCACGTAGGGTCGCAGCGTGGGACGAATCGATGACCTCGCGAACCGCTACGTGGCCGAGTGGGCGCCGCTGAGCCCGATCGGCGCCACCTACGTCGGCATCGCCGGCTACGACGACCAGCTCGACGACCTGTCGCCCGACGGGTACACGGCCCGCGCGGAGCTGATCCGACGGACGCTGGCCGACCTGGAGGTGACCGAGCCGGAGTCGGAGGCGGAGCGGACCGCCAAGGACGCCATGCAGGAGCGGCTCGGCCTCGACCTCGCCCGCTACGACGCCGGCGAGGCGAGCAGCGAGGTCAACGTGATCTCCAGCGGCCTGCACGAGGTCCGCATGGTCTTCGATTTGATGCCGACCGAGGGCGACGACGCCAAGGCCGACGTGGCGGCCCGGCTCAACCGCTTCGCGAGCACCCTGGAGGGCTACAAGGCGACGCTGCGCGAGGCGGCCGCCGCAGGCCACGTCAGTGCCCGGGTCCAGCTCGTCGAGGTCGCCAAGCAGTGCGACATCTGGGTCGACCCGGACGGCGACAACTTCTTCCACGGGCTGGTCGAGCGGCTGGGTGCCGACGGCACTCTCGGCGCCGAGCTGCGGCGGGGTGCGGCGGCGGCCACCGCGGCGACGGCCGAGTTCGGCCAGTTCCTCCGCACCGAGCTGGCTCCGCTCGGCCGGGAGAAGCAGGCCGCGGGTCGCGAGCGCTACGAGCTGGCCTCGCAGTACTTCCTCGGCGCCCGGGTCGACCTCGACGAGACGTACGCCTGGGGGTTCGAGGAACTGGCCCGGCTGGAGGCCGACATGCGTGCGGTGGCCGGCCGGATCGTCGGCCCCGGCGCCACCATCGACGAGGCGGTCGAGGTGCTGGACGCCGACCCGGCCCGGACGATCCGGGGCAAGGAGGCGTTCCGGGACTGGATGCAGGCGCTCGCCGACAAGGCCATCGGCGACCTGCACGGCACCCACTTCGACATCCCGGAGCAGGTACGCCGCATCGAGTGCTGCCTCGCCCCGACCAGCGACGGCGCGATCTACTACACCGGCCCGAGCGAGGACTTCTCCCGCCCGGGGCGGATGTGGTGGGCGGTGCCGCAGGGCGTCACCGACTTCTCCACCTGGCGCGAGGTGACCACCGTCTTCCACGAGGGCGTGCCGGGTCACCACCTCCAGGTCGCGCAGACGGCCGTCCGCGCCGAGCTGCTCAACCGCTGGCAGCGCCTGCTCTGCTGGGTCTCCGGGCACGGCGAGGGCTGGGCGCTCTACGCGGAGCGGCTGATGGACGAGCTGGGTCACCTGGAGGACCCGGGCGACAAGCTCGGCATGCTCGACGGGCAGGCGTTCCGGGCCGCCCGGGTGATCGTCGACATCGGCATGCACCTGGAGTTGGAGATCCCGAAGGACAACCCGTTCGGCTTCCACCCCGGCGAACGCTGGACGCCGGAGCTGGGCTGGGAGTTCATGCGGGCGCACTGCCGGGTGCCGGAGGAGAACCTGCGTTTCGAGCTGAACCGCTACCTCGGCTGGCCGGGGCAGGCCCCCTCCTACAAGGTGGGCGAGCGGATCTGGCTCCAGGCCCGTGACGACGCGAAGGCCCGCAAGGGCGCCGACTTCGACCTCAAGGAGTTCCACCGGCAGGCGCTCGACCTCGGCTCGCTGGGGCTCGACCCGCTGCGCAAGGCGCTCGCCCGCCTCTGAGGTCGACGGTGCGGGGCCGGCGGGACACCGGCCCCGCACCGTCGGTGGTGGTGGAGTGAGGTCAGGAGAGGGTCAGCTCCAACGCCGGCCGGGCGGTCAGCGTGTCGCTGTTGACGAACGCCAGTTCCATGGCCGGCTCGGTGAAGGCGATCGGAACAGGTGACGTGATCGGCAGGCCGTCGGGGAACGGCAGGTCCGGGGTCAGCGTGATCTTGACGCCGAGCAGCCGCCCGACGAACCGGGTGGCGTAGAAGGCGACGTCCCCCTGCACCGTCAGCCGGTCCGTGGCGAACCGCATCGTCCGGCCGGCCGGCGCGGGCGCCCGGAGCAGGAAATCGTCGGTGACCGCGCGGTCCATGGTGAACTTCAGCGCCTTCAGGCTGCCGTCGGCGGTGGGCAGGTCGACGACGCCCTCGAACCGCAGCCCGTCCATGGTCACCTTCGAACCGGTGAGCTTCGACGGGACCGCCGCCACCACCGGCTGTCCCGGGTCGGCGGCGATCCGGGGCAGCGGTCTGCCCGCCGCCACCTGCCCGGGTCGGCTCGGCTGCGGGCTGGCCGGGACGCACCCCTGGCCGGGCACCGCCGGCCGACCCGTGGCCGTGGCCGTGGCCGTGGGACGGACGCTCGGCACGGCCGTGGGACGGACGCTCGGCGTGGCCGACGGCGTCGCCCGGCGGGCCACCTCCTCGTCGTCGCGCCGGCCGCCATCGACGAGGTCACCGGTGCCGTCGAGGATGTCGCGAACGGCGTCGCGTCCGCCGCCCGTCGACGGGAACGGGCCGGGGGCGGTCGGGGCCGGTGTCGCGCCCGGCGTCCCGGTCGGGGCCGGGAACGCGCCCGGCGTGCCGCTCGGCGCGGGCCGCGTTCCGCCCGGCGTGCCGCTCGGGGCCGGCTGCGTTCCGCCCTGGCCGGGAGCTGTGCTGGGGCAGGCGGGAGTCGGCGGCGCCACGGCGCGCACCGGCGTCGGGCCGGGCGCGGCGAGCGCCACGGCGGCGGCAAGGCCGAGCAGCACCGGCAGCACCACGTACGGACGGAGGTCGCGCGGCCTGGCGTCGCAGTGCATCGACTCGGCCGCCGGCATGGCAGTGGCAGGCCTCGTGCCGCTCGGCACGGCGGGCACGGGCTCGGCGGGGTCGACGGCGGCGGACACGAGTCCGGCGTCCGCCCGCACCGGCTCGACGGGCCCAGCCTCCACCGACGTTGGCTCGGCGGGCAACGGCACGGCGGACAGGGTGGGGCTGCCGAGCGACCTCTGCGTGGTACCGAGGATCTCCAGACCGGCCAGCGCGGTCAGCAGGCCGCCCCGGAACGGTCGCACCCGCCGCCAGCGGCGGAAGCCGTGCCACGCCTCGCGGAACCGGCCGCGCCACACCGGCTGCGGATCGTCGGTCGTCACGTACGCCTCCTGGCGGGCCAGAGGGGACGGAGCTGGAACGGGCCCACGGAGCACAACCGCCGCGGTCCCGGAATTCAGGTCAGAAGAGCGTGGCGCCGCGGATGCCCGAGACCGTCACGGGGCGCGTCGTCCCGTCGGACAGCAGCAGCGCGGCGAAGCGCCGCCACCGGTGGCGGCCCTGGTGGTCGAACCGGTCCTGCACGGTTCCTCCCCTCAGGGATGTCGCGCGGGTCGCCGGTCGACCGGCGACGGCCCCGCACCGGGGCTGCCACAGTTACCGGCGAGTAGGGAACTGGGACGATGATGCCGCGCGAAGACGCAGGCCACAAGGCCCGGATCGCCGCCCGCCACAGTCAAGGTCACGCGGAGTAGCGAGCCAGTACGACCGAGCTCCCGACTCCATGGACATTGATCAATGATTCTCGCGCAAACCGGGCACGTCACCCTTCGAGCACGACCGTCCGTGACGAGCAGCGATTCAGGTTACGGTTCAATAACGGCGAGGCCTCCTGCACAACAGGCCGCCACCCTCGCCCCCGAACGGGGACGACGGTGGCGGCCTGTCAACTGCTGCCGGTGGTCGACGCCCACACCTGGACGCCGACCGCCGGTCCGCTACCGGTGCCCGGCCTCGCCGTCGCGCACGGGCGCCCCGGAGGTCACCTGCTCGGACGACGTCCGCGGCGCGGGCGCCGTGGCAGCGTCGCCGTCGCCGTCGGCGCGGTGCCGCGCGGCGGCGGTGGCCCGGCGTCCGGCCAGCACCAGCCAGAGCCCGATGATCAGCGCCAGCGCGCCGACGACCGTCAGCACGAGCGGGATGGTCCGGCCGATCAGCTGCAGCTTGTCCCGGTTGTTCCCGGCCGACTCGACGCTGTTGGCGATCGTCTGGTCGGTGTAGACGAAGTCGCCGTCCAGCAGCGGGGTGCTCGCGCCCTGGTCCGGCACCAGCGTCTTCTTCTGCTGCTCACGCACCTTGACGAAGTTGCCGCTGACCGGCTCGACCCAGATGGTGCGGGTGTTGCTGTACATCACCTTGCCGCTGGTCGCGCCCGGCGCGAACGCCCCGAGCAGGCCACCCACCCGCTCGGCCGGCATGCCCAGGTCGGTCTCCTCGATGACCTGCTGGAACCGGTACGCCTCCGTGCCGTTGATCTTCTCGGTGCCGTCGAACCGGATCGGCAGCGCCTTGCGCAGGTCACGGTCGAAGTACTCGTAGTCCTTGCGCTCCGTGTTGAACGGGAACTTGTAGGTCTGACCACCGAAGGTGACCTCGCTCGGCCCCTCCGGGCCGTCGGCCTGGAGGAACTGCTTGTCCCAGTCGACCGCCGCGGCGGTCTTCCGGTCCAGGGCCAACTCCGCAGAGTACTGGCTGATCACCTCGCCGGTCTGGACCCACTTCACCGTGCCGTACGCGCCCCAGACGACCGCCTTGCCCTCCAGGTCGCCGGTCATCTCCCCCTCGGTGCTGCCGGCCTGCGGCGCCACCTCGGTGGTGGACTCCAGCCTGCCGGTCTGCACGGTCGGCGGGGCGTCCTTCTTGAGCTGCAGGAACTTGGCGTTCTCCGCCACCGCGACGCTCGGCTTCAGGCAGCCCTCGGGCTTGCCCTCCGCGTTGCACAACTTGAGGTCGTACGGCAGTTTCGTCACCGTCGGTGCCACGAAGAACGCCGCCCCCGCGGCGAGCACAAGACACAAGACGCCTATCCCGAACAGCACGGCGCCCAGACGAGCCTTCACTGATCCTCCTAACAAAGACAGTCAGCCGGTGTCCGGCGAGCGGTCCTGTCCCTAAACTTGGCCGCAGGTTACTCCCGGGTTACATATTCACGCGACCCTCTGGACGGTTGATGTCTGCCCCAACTCCGGATCACGACCTCCGCCGACTGCCCGCGTTGGACGCCGTACGGGTGATCGGCGCGCTGGCCGTCGTCGGGCACCACGTCGGGTTCGCCACCGGTGCCAACACCGGCGACTCGGGGCTGGGCAGCTGGTTGTCCCGCCTCGACGTGGGCGTCGCCGTCTTCTTCGTGCTCTCCGGCTTCCTGCTCTTCCGCCCGTACGCCCACTCGTCGGCCACCGGGCAGCGGTCCCCCTCCGCCCGGCGCTACCTGTGGCGCCGCGCGACCCGAATCCTGCCCGCCTACTGGCTGACCGTGGTGGTCTGCCTGCTGGTGTTGCCGCAGAATCAGCCCACAGCCGCCGGCGACTGGTGGCGGCACCTGACGCTGACCCAGATCTACGAACCCCGGCAGTTGCGCCACGGCCTGAGCCAGACCTGGAGCCTCGCCACCGAGGCGACCTTCTACCTGCTGCTGCCGCTGCTCGCCGTGCTGCTGATGCGGCGACGCTGGCGGCCCGGCCGGTCCACCGTCCTCATCGTGGCGGCGGGGCTGGCCATCACCGCCGGCTGGGTGGCCCTGATGGGATCAGGCCTGCTCAACCTGGGCCTGCACACCATGTGGCTGCCCTCGTACGCCGGCTGGTTCGGCGCCGGCATGGCGCTGGCGACCGTCCACGTGTCGCTGCGCACCGGCACCGGTCACCGCTGGCGGTGGCTGGACGACCTGGGCGCCGCGCCGCTGGCCTGCTGGTCGGTCGCGCTGGCCGCCCTGGCCGTGGCCACCACGCCGATCGTGGGACCCCGCGACCTGGCCGAGCCCACCGCCGCCGAGTTCGGGCTCAAGATGGCGCTGTACGCCCTGGTGGCGGTGATGGTGGTGCTGCCGGTGGCGTTCGGGCCGGCCACCCGCACCAAGGCCGTCCTCGGCGGCGCCGTCGGCCGGTGGCTCGGCCGGGTGTCCTACGGGCTGTTCCTCTGGCACCCGTTCGTGCTGGAGGGGGTCTACATCGTGGGTGACCGCCCGAACTTCAGCGGCGACACGGGCGAGATCTTCCTGCTCACCGTCGCCGGTGGGCTGGTCCTCGCGGCCATCAGCTACTACGCCGTCGAGCGCCCCTTCCAGCGCTGGAACGCCCCCCGGCCGCGTCGGCGCGGGAGCACGAGGGAGAACCAGAGCACCGTCACGGCGGCGACCGCCGCCAACTGAGGCGCCGCGTCGGTGTGCCCACCCCGGGTCACCGCGTACCAGCCGGCCAGCGCGAAGCAGGCCACCGGCAGCCAGCGCCCGGCCACCCGGTACAGCCGGCGCAGCCCGCGCCGGTCCGGTGGGTGCAGGTGCGGCGCCAGCGCGTGGCCGGCCACCACGCCGGCCGCCGCCAGCAGCGCCACCGCGACCGCGGCCAGGCCGCCGACCAGCAGCAGCGCAGTCCCGCCGAACAGCAGGGCGAGCAGGCGGTGCCGACGTCGACGCGGCGGCCCCGCCGCCGGCACCGGCACGCCCCGGCTCGGGAGCAGGGCGGCCAGCGCGACCCCGCCCAGCGCGATCGCGCCGGCGCCCAGCGCCAGGACGTACCCGTCGTCCGGGGCGAACCGCAGCAGCACCTCGCCGGAGAACCCGGCCGGCACCAGCCAGCCCTGCTGCCAGCCGTCCACCACGAACGGGGTGAGTCGCTCGCCGCCCGCGGTGGCCTCCCACCCGGGGTTCGCGTTCTCCCGCAGGGCCAGCACCCGCTGGCCCGGGTACCCGTCCAGGTGCAGCGACCGCCGGGTGGCCGACCAGCCGTCCACCCGGACCGGGGTCTGCACGGCGTCCGCCACCCGCGCCGAGCCGGCGACGCCCGCCGAGCCGGCCGCGCTGCCGTCGGCAGGCCCGGGGACCACGGCGTGCGGCGTCAGGACGAGCCGGGTGGGCGTAGCCAGGCGGCTCGCCGCCGCCACCACCCGCACCTCTGCGGCGGCCAGCGGCAGCGGATCCTTCGCTCCGGCGCCGCACAGGAGCGCGTCCACCTCGCGCAGCTCCGCCAGCTCCCGCCGGCTGGCCACCAGCGCCGTCCGGCGCCGCACGGCACCGACCTCGACGGTGGGCCCGGTGCCGCAGGGGAGCGTCACGCGCGCCTCCGGGTCGTTGCGGGGCACCGGTCCGTCCGGCAGCACGGTCAGCTCGCCCACGCCGACGGGCAGGCTCTGTGACAGCCGCCGGTACGGGTCGAAGGTGTTGGCCGGCACCACGTCGGAGATCAGCACGGTGATCTCGTCCGTCTTCAGCGGCCGGTCGAAGACCAGGCTGCCGCCCTCGTCGAAGACGCCGCCGCGCATGCCGCCGTCTCCGATCACGGTCGCCTGCCATGGGCGGGCCGCCGCCGCGGTGGGCGGCAGGGTCACCTTCAGCCCGGCGATCTGGCGGGCCTTCGGCCAGGTCAGGCGCAGCCACGGCTGCCGGTCGGAGGCGGCGGCGTACCAGGTCGTCGCCGGGTCGCCGTCGACCACCGCGCCCGGCCGGGCCGCGGGGTGGGAGACGCCGACGCTGGAGGCGGCGACCACCGGGGTGACCCCGCGCGCGACGGCCGCCGCCCCGCCGCCGTCGAGCAGCGCGTTCAGCGCGCCGCCCGCACGCGGGCGCACCCGCAGCGCGACGTCGTAGCCGGCGGCGACCGGCAGGCTCAGCGTCCGGTCGATCCGGTCGCCGTCCTCGGACTCCCGGACGAGCCCGCCGTCGCAGATCGGCCGACCCTCGTCGAAGACGCAGGGCGAGGCGCCGGCGGCGGCGGTGAGCACCACGGACGCCGGGGCGGCGGTCGCCGGGGGCGCCGGCACGGCCAGGGTGCGCTCGGCCCGCACGCCCGGGATGGTGATCTCGGCGATGCCGACGCCGCCGAAGCCGGCCCGGATGTCGAAGACCTCGTCGATGGAGATCCGCACCCGCCGGGTCGGATAGCCGGCGGGGACGGTGACCTGCACGCTCTGGCCCGGGTTCTCCACCACCGCCTGCTGGTTGCCGGCGCTGACGGTGATCTTCGTGGGCAGGGAGTCGGCGCCGGTGTCGAAGACGATGCCCACCTCGCGGACCACCTGCGGCTCGGTCAGCTCCACCTCCAGCCACTGCTCGGTGGTGACCGTCCCGGGCGCCGAGCGCCAAGCGGTGGTGAGGCTGCCGTCGAGCGCCGCGTACGGCTGGTGCGCCGGTCGGCCGCCCACCAGCGGCTGCGCGTCGGACCAGGAGCTCGACGCGGTGACCGACCCGATGCCCAGGTAGCGCACGGTGGTGGCCTGGCCCTCGCCCCACGGCGGCAGGTAGTCCCGGGCGGGCGCGCCGAGCCTCGCCTTGTCGGCCGACGTCATGGTCGCCGAGGCGTTGTCGTGCGGCTGCCCGAACGCGACCTCGCGCCGGCGCATCCCGTCGGTGAGCACCACCGGGCCGTCGGTCAGTCCGGCCGGCCGATCCCCGGCGAGCACCGTCGGGGCGTCGGAGAGCCGGCCGGCCGCCGCGATCTGGAGCAGCGACTCCGGCCCGCCCACCACGGTGGTCAGGCCCTTCGCGTCGTACGCGACGACGGGACTGACCGGCTGGGCGACCTCGTACACCTCCAGGGCCCGGACCTTCACGTCCAGCCCGTGGTCGACGAAGTTGCCGGGCAGTTGGCCGCCACCGACCTCCGGTCCGAAGGCCCGCACCGGGCGGATGCCGGGCGAGCGTTGCAGTGCCTGCCGGACCACCACCGGTTGGGTGGCGCCCGAGCGTCCGTAGTCGAGGTCGGAGCGGAGCAGCAGGTACCGCACGCCGGAGCGGGCGAGCAGGTCGGCCAGCCCGGCGGAACCCTCGCCGTTGGCCAGCGACGACTCGACGGCGTCGAGCAGCCGGATCGTGCCCGGCGGGGTGAGCGGCACCGAACTGCGTACCGCCCAGGGGCTCTCCAACAGAGGTTGGGTGACCTCGTCGCTCGGGCTGCCCCACAGGTAGCGGGGGAAGCGGGCGGCGGGCACCACCAGCACCCGGTCGTCGCCGAGGTTGCTGTCCAGCCAGGAGGTCGCCTGGTGCCAGTAGCCGGGCACCTCCCGGAAGCTGCCCTGCGCGGGCAGTCCGGCGGCCAACGCCGGGGCGGCCACCCCGGCGACAGCGACGAGGGCGGTCCCGGTGACCAGCGTGGCGCGCAGCCGCACCGGCTGGAGCAGGCGGGGCAGGCCCGGGTTCACGTCGGACCGGTCGCCCGCGCGGGCTGCCCGTCCCACCAACCCCAGCAGGTGGGCGAGCCCGAGGATGAGCGGCAGCCGCAGCACCACGTCGAACTTGTGCACGTTGCGCAGGGGCGCGCCGGCCGCGTCGAGGAAGTCCCGCTGCGTCTGGGCGCCGAATCCGTCGACCCCGCCGACGTGGCCGAGCCCGACCAGGGCCAGCCCGACCAGCAGGCCGGTGGCCAGGAAGCGCCGGTGCGGCATCCCGCGCCGGGCCAGGCCGGCGAGGCCGAGGCCGGCCACCACCAGGGTGGCGACCACCAGCGGCTGCTCGGTGGCCAGCCGCCAGCCGGCCGACCACGACGGCCCGTACGCGCCGTTGAGGTACGCGTGCCAGTGCGAGGCGCCGCGCAGCACGGTGGTCATGTCGGTGGGGGCAGTGGTGACCGGTGCCGTCTCGATGTAGTCCAGGAACGGCGGACTGTACCGGCCCAGCAGCAGCAGGGGCACCAGCCACCAGGCGGTGGCGGCACCCACCGCCAGCCCCCAGGCGACGAGCGCCCGGATCCGCAGCCGGAACGGGTGCAGGCCGACCAGCCACAGACCGGCGAGCGGCACGACGGCCAGCACCGCCGTCGCGTTGACGCCGCCGGCGCACGCCACGACCAGCGCGGACAGGGTCACCGCCCGGCGTACGGAGCCGCCTCGGGCCAGCCCCACCAGAGGCACCAGCACCCAGGGTGCGAGGGCGCTCGGCCATGCCTCCACCGAGATCGGGCCCAGCTCGGTGACCAGCCGGGGGGAGAGCGCGAAGGCCACCCCGGCGAGCAGGCGGGCGGCCGGCGTGCCGATGTGCAGCCGCTCGGCCAGCCGGACCACGCCGGTGCAGGCCACCGTCATGACCAGCGCCCACCAGAGCCGTTGCACCACCCAGGCCGGGATGTCGAGCACCTCGCCGAGCAGGAAGAACGGGCCCATCGGCCAGAGGTAGCCGTACGCCTGATTCTGAAGCTGGCCGAAGGTTCCGTCCGGGTCCCAGACGTGCAGGGCGCGGCTCAGCCATCCGGCTGGATCGACCGCCAGGTCCACCTTGGTGTCGATGGCGATCATGCCCGGATCCTGGAGGAACGCCAGGGCCGACAAACCGAGACAGACCGCGACCAAGCGCAGACGCCACACCCTTCTCGATGTGGCGTCCGGTCGGTCGGTCAGCTCCGGGCGGGCCGGCGCCTGCTGCATTTCGCCTCCGATCGGGCATTGCGGGGGCCGTGACGAAGCCCATAGTGTGACGCGACGCGAAGACTACTCGGCAGTAGGAGTAAGTGTGGAAGCACCGCCTGCCGCCACCCGGCACGTACTTTTCCTCAACTGGCGCGACACCCGGAACCCGGAGGGCGGCGGTTCGGAGGTGTACGTCGAGCGGATCGCCGGTGAACTCGTACGCCGGGGCCACCGGGCCACCCTGCTCTGCGCCACCCACTCCGCCGGCCCTGCCGAGGAGGTCACCGCCGCCGGCGTACGCGTGCTGCGGCGCGGCGGGCGGCACACCGTCTACCTGCGCACCGCGCTCGTCTACCTGGCCGGCGCCCTGGGCCTCGGGCCGCTGACCCGGCGCCGGGGCGGCCGCCCCGATCTGATCGTGGACGTCGGCAACGGCCTGCCCTTCCTGTCCGCCCTGTACGCCCGCCGGCCGGTCATCGCACTCGTGCACCACGTGCACCGTGAGCAGTGGCCGGTGGTGCTGGGCCGCTGGCTGGCCGGCTTCGGCTGGTGGGTCGAGTCCTGGCTCGCCCCCCGCGTCTACCGCCACTGCCAGTACGTGACCGTCTCGGCGGCCACCCGGCGGGAACTGGCCACGCTCGGCATCGACCCGTCCCGGGTCGCCATCGTGCACAACGGCACCCCCGACATGACGGTGGGGCCGGTGCCGCGCACCCCGCAGCCGTCCCTGGTGGTGCTCGGCCGGCTGGTGCCGCACAAGCAGGTCGAGCTGGCCCTGCACGCGGTTGCCGGGCTCACCGGCGAGCTGCCCGGGCTCACCCTCGTGGTCGCCGGCCAGGGCTGGTGGGAGCCGCAGCTGCGCCAGCTCGCCGAGGAGTTGGGCGTCACCGACCGGGTCCGGTTCACCGGCTTCATCAGCGACGCCGAGAAGCGGGAGCTGCTGGCCAGCGCCTGGGTCGCCCTCACCCCCTCGCTCAAGGAGGGCTGGGGGCTGACCATCGTGGAGGCCGGGGCGGTCGGTACGCCGACGGTGGCGTTCCGTGGTGCCGGCGGTGTCGAGGAGGCGCTCGTCGACGGCGAGACCGGCCTGCTCGCCGACAGTGTCGACGACTTCGTCGCCAAGGTGCGGCTGCTGCTGACCGACGACGCTCGGCGCACCGCGATGGGCACGGCGGCACGGGCGCACGCGGCCCGCTTCACCTGGTCGATCTCGGGCGAAAAATTCGCGGCCCTCGTGACGAGGGCCGCGAACGTTCGGAGCGTGGTGCCGGCGGAGCAGATGGAACCGGTGGAGCCGTCCTACCTCGTGCCGTAGACCAGCGGCTTGTTGGCGCCGCCGCCACCGCCGTCCGAGCTGGTCCGCGCGGCCTGCTCGGCCTTGGCGGCCTCGGACGACGAGGTGCCGGTGAGGGTGGTGGCAAGCGCCACCGACCCGAAGACGCCGAGAGCGACCGCGATCACTCCGGCGAGAACCAACGAGAGAGCACTGCGCATGGTGCTGACTTCCTCCTCGTGAGCTGCGTGCGCGGGACGTTACCACCAAGTAGCGTCGGTGGGGAGGGCCGCGAGGACGATCGATTCCGGCCTGGCGGCGGGAACCCTCGGCAGCTCACCGCGCACCGGGGCCCCGCGCGGTCGGGTTCTCGTACAGGGTCAGGTCCTCGCCCGCGTACACCTCGCGGAGCCCGACCAGCGTCGCCGGGTCCGTCCGCTGCCCGCCGGCCACCCGTTGCACCACCACCCAGCGCACCCCGGTCGCCCGCACGGGGGCACCGGAGTCGAGCACCCGCCGCACGTGCGCGACGCGCCGGTTCTCCCCGCTCACCTCGCTCGTGCCCACCCAGAGCGTGTCGTCGACCAGGACCTCGGCGTCGACGTAGCGGGGCAGCGGGTCGAGCGCCGTCCGGCCGCCGTTCCACGGATAGGCCCGGTAGGAGCCCAGCGGCAACGAGAGCACCTCGCCCGGCTGGCCGTCGAGGCGGGCGGCGACGGCGTCCCAGTCCGCCGGATAGGCCACCGGCCGCAGCCGGCCGGCCGCGCCGAACGCCAGGTCCGGCAGGACCACCACCGGCAGCGCCAGCGCCCCGGCCAGCACCGCGCCCGCGCCGGCCCGCCCCACCCGGCCAGCCGACCCGGCCAGCCGTTCCGCGCCGAGCGCGAACCCCACGGCCACCAGCAGGGCGTACGGAACGAGGAACTTCTGCCCGTCGCGCAGCACCCCGGCTCCCGGCACCGTGGCCACCAGCCACTCCAGCGACGCGCCCAGGCCGGGCAGCACGCCCAGCGCGGCGAGCAGGAATCCGCCGGCCGCCAGCAGGGCCAGCCGGTCGCAGAACCCGTCCGCCCACCGGCGGCGCAGCGCCCGGTAGCCGAGGACCGCCAGGGCCAGCACGACGGCGGTGGCCAGCGGCGCCAGCGGGGACGACCGGCTCACCGGTGTGGTCTGCGCGTTCCAGATCCCGCCCGTGCCGGCCAGGGCTCCGAGCGCTCCGCTCCAGTTCTCCGCCCGCGCCGCGAACGCCGCCACCCCGTCGGGGTCGGTCCGGGCATCCGCCCCGGTCAGGGCGGCCGCCACCAGCCAGGGCGCGTTCAGCAGCAGCACCACCGCGATCGCGATCGCGCCGACCCGGCCCCTGCCGCGCCGCGGCACCAGCACGACGGTGGCCGCCAGGGCGATGAGGCCGCCGGTCGGGGTCACCGCGGCGAGGGCGGCCGCCAGCACCAGCAGCGGCAGCGCCCGCCGTCCACCGGCCCGCAGCCGGATCACCGCCAGCACCAGCCAGGGCAGCGACGCGTACGCCAGGAGCAGACCCCAGTGCCCGATCAGCAGCCGCTCCGCCAGGTAGGGCGTCCACGCGTATCCGACGGCGGCCACCAGCCGGGTGACCGGGTGCCGGGCCGGCACCAGCAACCCGGCGCCGACGGTCGCGAGCAGCAGCACCGCGACCAGCGCCAGCCGCTGCACCAGCCACCCGGGCACCGCCTGGCTCGCCAGCGACACCAGGGCGTCCAACGGCACCGCCCGTGGCAGCGAGTCGGACGGGGCGACGAGTTCGGCGCGCCACGGCTGGTGCGGCACGAAGACCATGTCGTAGCTGAGCACGTAACCGGGTGCCGCCAGCGGAGCCAGCACCAGCAGGGTGACGGCCAGCCCGAGCCCGACGAGCATCGACCTCTCCCGCAGGGTTGACCTCCTCATTACGCTGACCGGGCGTGGCACCGGCGTGGCGCCACTGTACGCGCGCCCGTTGCACAGCCGGGAGTGCCGGCGACACGGGACGGTTGATGGGTACGGATTCGGAAAAGCCCGGCCGGGCGACCGGGCTCGGCACCGCCGGCGTCGCGGTGACGCTCGCCGGCGTGTTCGTCAACGGGTTGGCCTACGGGGTGCCCGTCCTCGGTGCGCGGCACCTCGATCCGGCGCAGCTGAGCGCGCTGGCCACGCTCCTGGCACTGGGTGCGATCGGTGGCGTGGCCAGCACCGGGCTCCAGATCGCGGTCGCCGTGCACCGGGCCCGGCACGGTCGCGCCGCCACCGCCCGACCGACCCTGCTCACGGTGCTCGTCACCGCCGCGCTGCTCGCCCTGACGCTGCCGGTGGCCGCCGTCCAGCTCCGGCTGGCCGCCCCGGCGGTGCTGCTACTCGGCGTGCTGACCGTGGCGGTCGTGGCGGCCGGCCGCTGGCTGGGCGAGTTGCAAGGCGACCAGCGGTTCCTGCGTCTCGCCGTCGGCATGGCGCTGCTCGGCGCCGGTCGCTACGGGGGCATGGTCGCCGGGCTCTCGCTCGGCGGCGGGCTCACCGGGTCGCTGCTGGCCGGCGCGCTCACCTCGGTCCTGGTGCTGGCCCTGCTGGTGCGCCTCAACCGGGGCGCCGGCATCGACCCGGCCGTGCCCTCCCTCGCCACGCGGACGGTGCTCACCGCCAGCGGCGCCACCCTGGCGATGCTGGTGGTCTCCTACGCCGACCTCCTGCTCGCCCGCCGTTTCCTGCCGCCGGACGTCTCTGGCACCTACGCCGTCGGCACGGTACTGACCAAGGGGGCGCTGTGGGCGCCGCAGGTGGTGACCGTGATCGCGCTGCCCCGGCTCGCCAGGGGTGACCGGCGCGCCCTGGTCGCCGCGCTGGCTCTGGTCGCCAGCGCCGGGGCGGTGCTGGTGCTCGGCTCGGCGCTCGCAGGCGGGCTGGCCTTCCGCCTGGCCGGCGGTCCCGACTACGCCGCAGCCGGTCGTTACGCGCCGCTCTTCGCCGCCACCGGGGCCCTGTACGCGGTCGTGTTCATCCTGGTCAACGCCCGGGTCGCGGCGTCGGTCCGGTGGCCCGCCGCTCCGCTGTGGACGTCCACGGTGATCTTCGTGGCCGCCGTCGCGACCGTCGTGCCGCGGACCGTCGCCGGGATCGCCGGGGCCGCCCTGGCGACGGCGGCGGCCACCGCCGTCGCCATCGGATTCCTGACATTGGCCCACGAACGGGGCAGCAGGTCGAAACACACCCGTACGGCCACTACCACCCAAGCGGAAGGACATGTCACAGTGCGGGACGGATAACCAGGAGACGGGGGTTTCTGGTGAGCGTCAGCACGCCCACGACCGGGTCCGGTCCAGGGAAGGCCCGCACCCACGCCCGCTGGTTGCTCGTTCTGTACGCCACCGCGCTGGTGCTCAGCCTGACGGCCGGCGTACCGGGCCGGGCTCGGGCCGAGGGCGGCATGTCGGCCGACCGGCTCACCGCCCTCTTCGAGCGTTACGGCGACACCTCCGGCCGTTGGAACGGCGCCGACCGGACGGCCTCGGTCCGGCTCCCCGACGGCCGGCTCCTCTGGCTCTTCTCCGACACGTTCCTCGGCCCCGTGGGCCCGGACGGTTCCCGCCCCCGCACCGCGTCGTTCATCAACAACTCCGCCGTGGTGCAGCAGGGCGACGAACTGCGCGAGACGGTGCACGGCGGCACCGCCGAGGACCCCGCCTCGCTCGTACCACCGCCGGCCGCCGACCAGTTCTACTGGATCGGCGACGCCCAGGTCGTGGACGAGACCCTCCAGATGCTGGTCAACCGCTACCGCCGGACGGGCGACGGCCCGCTGGACCACATCCTGCTGGGCACCTCGCTGGCGACCTTCGCACTGCCCGGCATGACACCCACCGCAGTCCGGCCGCTGCCGCTGGGAGAGCGCATCTCGTGGGGCTCCAGCCTGCTCCGCGATGGCGGACACACCCTGATCTACGGCACCGAGGCGAGCGGCGAGACGAAGTTCGCTCATCTCGCCCGGGTCGCCGGGACCGACCTGAACGGCCCGTGGGAGTTCTGGACGGGCACCGACTGGGCGCCCACGGCAGACCGGTCCGCCCGCATCCTCAGCGGGGTCGGCACGTCGTACGGGGTGCAGCGGGTCGGTGACCGCTACGTGCTCGTGACCCACGAGAACAACCTGGTGTTCAGCGCCGACGTGGTGGCGTACACGGCGGGTGGGCCGACGGGTCCGTTCGAGGGGCCGGACTACCTGCACCGCGCGCCCGAGACCGACGCCGGGCATCTCGTCTACGACGCCGACCTGCACCCCGACCTGGCTCGTCCGGGCAAGCTGCTGATCTCCTACAACGTCAACAACGTCGACGACGCCGTCACGTACGCCGACGCCGGCCTCTACCGGCCGCGCTTCGTCGAGGTCGACTGGCCCCGCCCCCGGCCGGACCGGGCCGACGTGCCGCCGGCGCCGGCGGCACTGACGGCCGAAGCGCGGGGCGCGGGCAACGCCGAGCTGCGGTGGCGTCCCGTCCCGGCCGATGACGAGCTGCGCTACCTGGTGCACCGCCGGAACGTGACCGCCGGGCAGACCCACTTCGTGCGGATCGGCGAGCCGTCCGCCGAGCCCCGCTCCTCGGCCGACTTCCTGGTCGACGGCCACGAGTACGAGTTCCGGGTGACCGCCGTCGGTCGGCGGGGCGAGGGCCCTCCCTCGCCGGTGGCGCGGATGACCGCCACCGTGCCGCCGCCACCGCCGCCGAGCGGGGTGCGGGCCGAGGCCGGCCGCACCGGGGACGTCGCCGTGCACTGGGAGCCGGTGCCGTTCGTCCAGGTGTTCCGGCTCTACCGGCGCGACGTCACAGCGGGGCAGCGGGAACCGGCCCTCGTCGGCACGTTCACCGGCACCAGCGCCACCGTCGGCTCGCTGTGGCACGCCCGGACGTACGAGTTCACCGTCGTCGCGGTCGGCGGCGGCGGGGACAGCCCGCCCTCGACGCCCGTCCGGGCCACCGCATCGGTCAGCCCGCCGGCCGCGCCGGCCCGACTGACCGCACAGGCCCAGCCGGACGGCGACATCCGGCTGGGCTGGGCCAACCTCGGTCCCGGCGTCTCCTACCGGGTCTACCGGCGCGACCTGACGGCGGGCCAGAGCCGACCCGGCTCGCCCGCACTCGAGAGCCGGCCGAGCCACCTCGCCCGCCACCTTGAGCACGGCCACGAGTACGAGTTCACCGTCAGCGCGGTGGACCGCGACCGCGACGGACCGCCTTCCCCGCCGGTGCGGGCCCGGGCGACCTTCAGCGCGCCGAAGGTGGTGCCGACCGACCTGCGGGTGACGAAGGTCGGCACGGGCGAGGTGGAGCTGACCTGGCGGTCGGCCAGTCCCGGCGGGTGGCACCGCGTCTACCGGCGGGACCTCACCGCCGGGGAGCGGGAGTTCACCGAGGAGGAGGTGCCCGTGCAGGGCACCGAGGCCACCATCCGCCAGCTGCGCAACGGACACGAGTACGAGTTCGTGGTCGCCGCGGCCAACCAGGCTGGTGCCGGGCGGCAGAGCAGGCCGGTCCGGGCCGTCCCTCGGCTGCCCACGCCGGCCGGGCTGGCGGCGACGTCGGCCGGCAACGGCGAGGCCCGACTGAGCTGGCGTCCGGCGGGGCCTGGCCTCGCCTACCGCGTCCAGGTCCGCGACGTCACGGCCGGCGGCGAATGGCGGACGGACCCGGTGCCGGTGGGCGGAACGGACTTCACCGCCGTACTGCTGGTCCGCGGGCACCGCTACGAGTTCCGGGTCGCCGCCACCGACGGCATCGACACCGGCACGCCGTCCGCGCCGGTCGCCGTGCTCGTCCGCTGAAACACCGGCGGTGACCACGTCGCACTGGAGGAGCTGGCCCGGTCAGGCCCCGGCCGCCAGCCAGGAGTGCAGCAGGTGGTGATCGATCGAGTCGGCGCGGCCCAGCGGCCGTCCGGCGGCCGCCCGCTGGCGCAGCTCGTCCCGGGTGAACCAGCGCGCCTCCAGCAGCTCCTCGCCGTCCACCCGCACCTCCTCGGACGCGGCGGTGGCCCGGAAGCCCACCATCAGGCCGGCCGGGAACGGCCACGCCTGCGAGCCCACGTACGCCAGGTCCGTCACCGTCACCCCGGCCTCCTCCGCCATCTCCCGCCGGACGGCGTCCTCCAGGCTCTCGCCCACCTCGACGAAGCCGGCGAGCGTCGAGTACGCCCCCTCGGGCGCGCCCGCGTGCCGGGCCAGCAGGCAACGGTCGGGAACGCCGGGCGCCTCGATCAGCACGATGACGGCCGGCTCGATCCGGGGGAAGAGGAGCCGGCCGCAGTCCGCCCGCGCGCACGACCGGACGTGTCCGCCGCCCCGGGCGACGGTCGACGCCCCGCACGTGCCGCAGAAGCGCTGCTGCCGGTGCCAGTGCAGCAGCCCCCGCGCGTACGCCTGGACGGCCGCCCCGGCCGGGTCGAGCCGGCCGACCAGCGCCCGGACGTCCACGGCGGCGCCCGCCTCCGCCACCTCGACGGCGGCGGCCTCGGGCAGCCCGGAGAGGTCGACGGCGAAGACGGCCGAGCCCTCGTCCATGCCCAGGAAGACGGTCTCGTCGGCGACGGTGAGCGCCTTGGCCGCCCGTTCCCCGGTCAGCCGCACCGGCACGTCCCCCGTGACCAGGCAGCGGTCCCGCCAGAGCGGCAGCAGGGTGCTCGCCGGGTCCGCCAGCAGGGCGGCGAGCCGTTCCGGGTCGGTACGCAGCTCCCCCGCCCGGTCCAGCCAACCGCCCCCGTACGCCAGGACCGCCTCGTCCACTCCCATGGTCCCTACCGTGTCATGCCCGCCGGCCCGCCCGACGACCGGCCGGTGTCCCCCGACACGCCGGGCGACATGCCGCGACGCGAAGGGTGGGGCGCTGGCTCCCGACCCGCCGGGGCGCCGGTTACCGTAGGTGTCTTCCGGGCGGAGGTGCGCTCCTCCCGTTGTGGTACGTCCGATCGAGGTGACCGTGACGCTGTACGGCGAGAAGACTCCACCCGCCGACGACCGGCCCACCGTGCAGGTCAAGGCTGTGACCTGGCCCGGTGACGAGCCGGAGCCGGTCGCGCCGGCGGGCAGGCCGGGCGGGTCACGGTCCCGCCGGGTCCGCCTGCTGCTGGCCGCCGGGGCCGCCACGGCGGTGCTGGCGTCCGTGGCGGGGGCGGGCGCCTACGCGTACGCCGGTGACGTGCCGCGCGGGACGACGGTGCTCGGCGCGGAGCTGGGCGGCCGGAGCCGCGCGGACGCCGCCCGGGAGCTGCGGACGGAGCTCGAACGCCGCGCCGCCGCGCTCAACGCCCCGCTGTCGGTACGCGTCGGCGAGCGGACCGCCACGATCGACCCGGCCACCGTCGGCCTGGCGGTCGACGTCGACGCCACCGTGGCGGCGGCGGCCGAGGCCGACGCGCACGCCGTCGACCGGCTCGTGGGATCCCGGGCGGTGCAGCCGGTGGTGACCGTGGACGCCGCCCGGCTCGACGCCGCCCTCGAGAAGGTCGTCGGCGACCAGGGCCGGAAGATGACCATGCCGGCGATCACCTGGAAGGGCAGCACGCCGAAGGCGGTGCACCCGAAGCCCAGCCTCGCCCTTGATCCGGCACGCTCCGCGCAGGTGGTACGGGAGGGCTGGCTCGCCGGCCAGCCGGTGACCGTGCCGCTGATCGAGACCCACCCCGCGACCACCGCCGAGGAGGTGGACCGGCTGGTCGCCGAGCTGGCGAAGCCGGCCGTCGCCGCCCCGGTCACGCTGACCACCGGCAAGGGCTCGGTGCAGATCCCGCCGAAGGCGATCGCGAGGAGCCTCCGGTTCACCGCCGACAAGGCCGGCAAGCTCACCCCGCAGGTCGACGTGAAGCGGCTGCGGGCCGCGCTCGGCGACGACCTGGCCGCGATCGAGGTGCCGCCGAGGGACGCCCGGATGACCATCTCCGGCGGCAAGCCGAAGGTCGTCGACGGCAAGCCCGGGCAGCAGCTCGACAGCGCGGCCCTCGGCCGCGACCTGCTCGCCGTCCTGCCGAAGGCGGACGACCGGAAGGTCACCGGCGAGCTGAAGCCGGCGGAGCCGGAGCTGACCGCGGCGAAGCTGGCCGGGTTGGGCATCAAGGAGCGGGTCTCCACCTTCACCACGCACTTCACCGGTGGGCTCTCCTCGCCGCGCAGCCAGAACATCGTCACGATCGCGAAGGACGTGGACGGCACGGTGGTGCTGCCCGGCGAGACGTTCTCCCTCAACGGGCACACCGGCGAGCGCGGCTACGCCCAGGGCTACCGGGACGCCCCGGTCATCCTCGACGGCAAGCTGGTCCCGGGGGTGGGCGGCGGCACCTCGCAGTTCACCACGACGCTGTTCAACGCGACGTACTACGCCGGGCTGGAGGACGTCGAGCACAAGCCGCACTCGTACTGGTTCAGCCGGTATCCGGCGGTCATCGAGTCGACCATCTTCTGGCCGGACCTCGACTTCAGGTTCCGCAACAACACGGAGCACGGCGTCCTGATCGACACCTCCTACACGTCGAGTTCGATCACCGTGTCGATCTGGAGCACGAAGATCTGGGACAGCGTGAAGACCGAGTACACCCCGCGCCGCAGCATCACCCAGCCGAAGACGGTCTACCTGGAGCCCGGCCCGACCTGCATCCCGGCCGGCGGCAGCCAGGGCTTCACCCAGGACGCCTACCGGGTGTTCAAGAAGGACGGCAAGGTCGTGAAGCGGGAGAAGTTCACCTGGCGCTACTCCGCCGAGCCGCGCTTCATCTGCGGTCGCGAGCCGTCCTGACGGCCGCCTGACTCCCGCTCGGAGAAGCCCCGCCGGCCACGTCGCCGGCGGGGCTTCCTCCTGCGGTACGCACACCGCGTCACGGCCCTCGTGGAGGTGCCGAACACCGTCGCTACGCCCGTGCCCGCGCAACCGGTGTCGGTGTCGGTGCCGGTGTCGGCGTCGGTGTCGGCGTCGGTGTCGGCGTCGGTGCCGGTATCGGTGCCGGTCCACTGCATGCCACCGCCGACGACCGCGGGCCACCCGCGCTGGTCGGCCAGCGAACGCAGGGCCCGTGCGCAGATCACCGGCCAACCCCTGGCCGCGCAGGTCGGGGCGAACCTGGGCGGCCATCGCCACCAAGGTGTCGGGGCCCTCGCCGTGGTCGTGTCCCGCCGAGACCGTGCCCCCGTGAGTCGGTGTATCCCTCGGGGATCTGCTCCGGCAATCGGGCCTTGGCGGGGTTGGTGGCGGCGGAGCGCGACGGGCGGCTGCTCGTGAGCCGCGAAAAGGTCCGTAACGCAGTTCAGGGCCACCCCTTGCGGGGTGGCCCTGAACTGAAAGATTGTCCGGCGGTGTCCTACTCTCCCACACCCTCACGAGTGCAGTACCATCGGCGCTGGAGGGCTTAGCTTCCGGGTTCGGAATGTAACCGGGCGTTTCCCCTCCGCCATGA